>JAUIHD010000017.1 GCA_030432135.1 bacterium
TTTCTCAAGAGGGTTCATTTTCTATGGAAGGAGATATTGAGAAGGTGTTGTGCAAAGTTATTACGCAGCCGACTGTTACTGGAGAAAAGATGGTTATTAAAATTGTGAAGTCATCGTCAGGGTTTACACTTGAATCTCTAGGGTTTACAGGGAGTGATGCAGACATTGTGTACCGTCACTTGCGAAGACAAAAAGGAATTGTATTTGTAGGAGGGGAAAAAGATTCTGGGGTAACAACATGTCTTTACACGTTTCTCGATCTTCTTTCTGACTCTCAGAAAAGTATCGCTACACTCGAGAGCCCAGTTGAATATCGACTTGGAAATATAAGTCAGATACAGGTAGAGGGAGATACTGGGAATACATATGAGAGTGGTCTTTCATCGCTTATAAAAAATGATACTGACATTGTGATGGTAGGGGATGCAAACAAAGGTGAGACACTCGATGCGCTTATTCGGACTGTGAACACAGGTATGTATGTACTTGCAGGGATTGAAGGTAAGAGTACTCTGCAGATGTTGCGAGATATTTCTCGTAAATCCCAGTTTGAGGATTCTGGTGTCGGAGATGTCTCTCTTATTATTTCTACAAAGTTGGTCTATAAACTCTCTGAAAACAAAGAACAATACTTTTTAACTAAGAAAGATATTGGCGCACTTCAAAAACAGGCTGATTTGGCAAAAGTACACAGACACTTGGTTGTCGACAGGGTTATACGAGAAGAGCTTGATTGGGAACATATACCTTTTTATAGAAATAAAGCGAAAAAAGTTAAACATACTGACCGGACAGCTGTGTATGAGGTGCTTCCGGTAACAGAAACGCTTAAGGGTGCTATACGTGCAAAGAAAACAGCTAGAGAATTAGAGAAAATAGCATATACCGGTGACACAATGTCTGCGTTTGAAAATGGGATTTATAAAGCAGTAGCTGGCATTATAAGCCTTGAAGATGTGTTAGATAATTTCTAATTACACACAAGAAAACGACCTTTTGTGCATGATATACTATCGTGTATGACAAACATTCTTGCAGTGGGAAATTGGAAAATGAATCCCGTTAAGAAAAAAGATGCGGAAAATCTTGCAAAAGACATAAAAAAAGTTGCACAAAAATATAAAAAAGTGACAGCGGTACTCTGTCCACCTGCACCTTATGCAGACGTAGTTGGTGGGGCACTCGGGCGCGTAAAAAATCTTGCACTTGGCGCACAAGACATGTCATGGCAGGAAAAAGGGTCACGTACAGGACATGTTTCTCCACTTATGCTGAAAGACTTGGGGGCGACTTACGCTATTATCGGGCATTCGGAACTTCGTGAACTTGGTGAAACCGACGAAGTCATAAATAAGAAGATTCGTACAGCTCTACTTTACGGGATTACTCCGATTGTCTGTATTGGTGAACGAGAACGAGATGAAAATGGATTTTATCTCGGGGTTATTCATAAGCAGATTGAGTCTGCACTTCAGGGAGTATTAAAGAAAGATTTCTCTTCAATTATTTTTGCATATGAACCTATTTGGGCGATTGGTAAAAGTGCACGAGATGCTATGACACCACATGATCTTTATGAGATGTCTCTTTATATAAAGAAAACTATCGCAGGACTTTCTTCAAAAACAATCGCCATGAACATGAGAGTTCTCTATGGCGGTTCGGTTGAAGGAGAAAATGCTGGAGCTCTTTTTGAAGGAGGCGACGTTAATGGGTTTTTGATTGGGCATGCGAGCATCGTGCCAAGTGAGTTCGAGTCGGTTCTTGAAAATATGACTGCCGCTTTAAAACGACTTGAGAAAAAAGAATAAGGCAATCTCTATGAGATCTATCAGAGACTTTTTTAAAGATAAACACGTGTCAAAAGGAGTTCGTGTGTTGTTGCGTGCGGACTATAATGTGCCCATGAAAGATGGGGAGATTACCGGGGACTTCCGAATTTTGAAATCTCTTCCTACAATTGAATTTCTTCGTGACATGGGTGCGCGGATTGTAATCGTTGGTCACATTGGTGGTGATAATGGTAAGACACTTGCTCCAGTATCAACGTACCTTTCAAAATATACAGACATTGTGTTTGCTCCGGATATAAGAAGTAAGGAAACACGACATGTTGCAGATGGACTTCGGGATGGAGAGGTTTTGTTACTTGAAAACTTACGGAATGATCCGGGGGAGAAAAGCAATGATCCAGAGTTTGTAAAACTACTTGCGTCATTTGGAGATATTTATGTGAACGACGCGTTCTCAGTATCTCACCGAGAGCATGCGTCTATTGTGGGTGTGCCTAAAATTCTACTTCCTCATACTGGTCTTTTGATGGAAGAAGAAATGCGTTTGATGCAGCGCGCCCTTCATCCTGAACATCCATTTTTGTTTGTACTTGGTGGTGCAAAATTTGAAACAAAGCTTCCACTTCTTAAAAAGTTTTTACATATTGCTGACAAGATTTTTGTTGGAGGTGCACTCGCTCATGATATTTTGAGAGCTCGTGGATACAATATTGGAAAGTCAGTTGTATCTGGAAAAGATTTGGATCTTACTGAGCTCGCACAGAGCGACAAAATTTTATTACCAACTGAAGTAGTGGTGACACGAGGAGATGAGGTCGAAGTGAAAAAAATAGAAGATGTCGGAGATGAAGATAAAATTGTCGATGCTGCCGAAGGAACGCTTACTGAAATAAAAAAAGTTTTGGATGGATGTAAATTTGTTTTGTGGAACGGACCACTTGGGTTTTACGAAGGAGGTTTTGATGAAGGAACAAACGCTTTGGCAAAAATAATTTCTGAAGCAAAAGCAGATTCGCTTGTTGGCGGAGGAGACACACTGACTGCCATTGGCAAGATGGGAGTTGAAGATGGGTTTGAAGGAATCTCAACTGCAGGAGGTGCGATGCTTGATTATCTGGTCGATGAAAAACTTGTAGGAATTGAAGCATTGGAATAGGGCACAAAAGAGCACACCCATATGGGCGTGCTCTTTTGTTTTTTCTATAAATTATTTTTGATCTTCTCCGCGTTTGTTTCAAAATCCTTTGGGTCACCTTCGACTTCTTTGTTTGGGAAAACCCAAATGTGTGCATGAGGCACTTCGTC
Organism: bacterium; assembly: GCA_030432135.1. Taxonomy (GTDB): domain Bacteria; phylum Patescibacteriota; class Minisyncoccia; order Phycocordibacterales; family 1-14-0-10-42-12; genus 1-14-0-10-42-12. Next base: position 3,099 of record JAUIHD010000017.1, read on the forward strand.
GCCAACTATTTTTGAAAGTATCCAATCGGTGTTAAAAGCTTTTCTTTGTGCGAGTGCGACTTTTTGTACGACCTTAAAGTACTCACCTACATTTTTATGGTCCCATACCCAGCGGACATGCTCTTTTGGAATGACCTGTACATGCCCAGGAGATTGCGGATGAATATCAAGAAAAGCAAGAAAGTCATCATCCTCGTAGACCTTATATGCAGGGATGTCACCAGAGACTATTTTGCAAAAAATACAATCGCTTTCGTTCATACCGAGATGGTACCATATTTATTTATGAAGGAAGTGAAAGTTAGAAAAGCACTCACAAAAGAAGAGTACGAAACACTTGGTGGACATTCAGAAATTGTGAAAGACCTCTTGTTTCATAGGGGTGTACGGACAAAAGAAGATGCAGAAAAATTTCTCAATCCTGATTATGAAACAGGGAGGCACGACCCATATCTTTTTAAAGATATGGAGAAATCTGTTGAAAGATTTTTGAAGGCGATAAAGGAAAACGAAACAATAGGTATTTTCTCCGACTATGACGCTGATGGTATTCCGGGAGCTGTCATGTTTCAAGACTTCATGAACAGGATTGGGTACGAACATTTTCATGTATACATCCCGCATCGACATGATGAGGGGTATGGCCTTAATACTTCTGCTATTGATGAGCTCAAGAAAAAAGGTGTTTCACTTCTCATCACTATCGACTGCGGTATCCGGGACCATGAACATATTGCATATGCGAATACAAAAGGTATGGATGTTATTTTGACCGATCATCATGAGCAGGGTGAAACTTTACCAGAGGCTTTTGCGGTTTTAAATCCAAAAGTAAATGATTCGACATATCCGTTTAATGGTCTTTGTGGCACTGGAGTGGCATTTAAATTTATCGAAGGAATTTTAAAAAAAGATAGACTTGGAATTAAAGAGGGACACGAGAAATGGTTGCTTGATATGGTGGGGCTCGCGACACTTTCTGACATGGTGCCTTTGGTTGATGAAAATAGAGTTTTTGGAAAATTTGGATTGGACGTGTTGCGTAAAACACCGCGCCTCGGACTACAAACACTTTATAGAAAACTTCGACTACCGGTAAGAAATCTTTCAGAAGATGATATTGGTTTTATGATTGCACCACGCATCAATGCGGCATCTCGTATGGCACATCCGGAGGACGCCTTTCATCTACTTGGCGCAAAAGATGATCTCACCGCAAAAACAAAAGTTGAACATATTGAATCTATAAATAATGAACGCAAAGGGCTCGTCGCATCTATTGTGAAAGAAGTCCGCAAGCGACTTTCAAAAAAAGAAATGAAAGAAATCATTTTGATTGGAGATCCTAAATGGCGCCCTTCAGTACTTGGACTTGTTGCAGGAAAACTTGCAGATGAATTTTCGCGACCTGCATTTGTGTGGGGACGAGAAGGGGGAGATACGATCAAAGGTTCATGCCGGACCGCAAATGGAATCAGTGTGGTGGAGATTATGGAAAACGCAAAGGATGTCTTCATAGAGTTTGGTGGGCACAAAGAAGCGGGTGGTTTTTCGATTCATAATGAAAAAATTTTTGATACCGAAGAAAAATTGATCATGTCGCTTGGTCAGTTGAAACAAAAAGAATCACATGAACCGATATATGCGGACCGAACATTACGACTTGATGACGTACACGAAAAAACTCTAAAAGAAGTTTTGCGCCTTGCTCCGTTTGGAGTAGGAAATCATAAACCACTTTTTCTTTTTGAAAATGTTTCGCCGGTTCTCGTCCGGCAATTTGGAAAAGAGAAAAATCATTTAGAGATTTCTTTTAATACAAATGATAATCGAAGAATAAAGACGATCGGATTTTTTATGAATGAAGAATCATGTTCAACAAAACCAGTGGCAGGAAAGCCTCTCAATCTTGTTGCACATCTGGAAGAATCTTTTTGGAATGGAAGACGCGAAGTTCGGTTGCGAATAGTTGATTGTCTATAGAAATAAAAAACATACAGAAGGAATTAATGGGATTGTAAAATATCCCCATTTTTTTATTTTTTTAAATTAACCCAAAAAAACGCATGATAAAATAAATTCAGTTTTAACATTGTATGACAAAAAAACGTTCCCATCGTATTACACGTCCTAAAAAAGATAGAGATGAAATCTATTTATGGATAGCTGCATCTGCACTCGTTATAGTCTTAGGATTTTATGTATTTAAGTACATGGAATCAGAACGGAATGATACGCCAAATCCAAATGTACTCGGCGATGTTATCAATACTCCTCCTCGAAGAGAGGGGGTTGAATTTGAGGCGCTTCCAAAAGATTTCCCACAGGATTTAATTTTGATTCCAGGAGTTTTCGATGCTTCTTCTCGTTATATAGATGATGAGGGGCGCGAGGTAATTGCACTCGAGCAGACTACATTTACTAATTTTACTGACACCATCACCTTTTTTGAACTCGTTCTCGAAGGGAGCGGGTGGTCGTTTAATGAAATAGAGGGAACAGAATTTCAATATAGCGCAACGAAGATAGGTGAGCTCGGGGCAGAGTTTATTTTTGAAAAAGTTGATGATGAAACCACCCGTGTATATACGTATTATTACGTACCTCAATAAATAACATGGCACATATTTTATCTAAACAAGTAAGAATGTTTCTATATGTTATCGGTGCGTTGATAACATTCAATGTTTTTTCTTTTTATATTGCAGAAGCACAGACGGCAAATCCGGGATGGTCGATGGATACTAGCTTTAGCTGGTCATCAAGTGATACAGCATGGAATTTTACAACAGGAGATAGTGCAACAATAAAAGCCGGTGATTTTATTCACATAAACTACAACACTCGATTCGTAAACAGTTCAGGTTATTATCCGTGCCGAGGGACATATGGCGTGTCTGGGAGTTGTAACCCAACCAGTGTTGTTAAGTGGAGAGCCAGCTCATGTGTTCCGAACTCAACTTGTCGATGGAATCATATATATGAATGGCACGAAGGTTATACACCATCATGGTTTACAGTGAGCATGGCAACAAATTATTCATATCCGAGTGCACCATTTCTTTTTATTCAAACAACACACCTGATTCCTCCGGGTACGTACGTCATACCGATTACGGTTATAGAAAATTCATCAACATGGAGCCCAACAATGGCACCGGTGACGAAGAATTTTTATCTTACTGTTGAGGCGCCACCAGAATCAGCAATAGCATCATGTGATGCGTCTGCATCTAGTGTAGAAGTGGGCCAATCTGTTGTGGTGAACGGTAATCCGTCTGGAGAAGCACCACTTGATTGTAATTGGTCAGGTGGAGGAGTACCGGCAACAAGTAATAGTTGTAACCCATTTTCTACTACTTACAGTACACCGGGGACGAAGACAATTGATTTAAATCTCAGTACAGGAAATGGTACCGCGAGCTGTCAGTCGACTATTACTGTTACATCATCAGATAATCCAGTAGGAGCAGTGTGTAGTATTTCAACAACAACAGTAAATATTGGCGAAGCTGTAACCCTTACGGGGACACCGACGGGAGACGCTCCATTTAGTTGTACATATGATGCACCAGGTGGTGTACCAGGGAGTAGTTCATCGTGTAGTCCATTTACAACATCGTATGGTTCAGTAGGAACAAAGACGATTACATTTAGCGTGGTAGACACTGATGGTGACATAGCAAGCTGTTCTCGGGATGTGATCGTGGAAAACGAAGAAGATGGGCCTGCACCTAGTGCACTGTGTGCTCCAGCAAATCAAACAGTGGGTATTGGAGACACTGCTTCATTTACAGGAACATCAACAGGACCTTCGCCTGTACAATGCTCATGGACAGCTGCGGGAGGTACACCAGATAATTCTGGACCACTTTCAGCGTCGAACTGTACAACATTTAGCACCTCTTACGATACTGTAGGAATAAAAAATGTTCTCTATACAGTAGATACCCCGGGTAATCCTCAAGAGTATTCGTGGTGTACTGTGCTAGTGGGTGATCCATCTGCAGAGTATACGCTTACCGTAACACGTAGTGGTCAGGGGACCGCGCGTTCTAACCCTGGAAGTATCGACTGCGGCTCAACTTGTAGTGAAACGTATCCAGAAAATGAACTAGTAGCACTTAGTGCTACACCAAATTCAGGATGGAGGTTTGTAGAGTGGCAAGGAAGTTGTTCGGGAACAGCGCCAATCTGTAACATCATTATGGATAGTTCAAAAAAAGTTACAGCAGTGTTTAGACCGGACCTTACGTATGAAGAATTCTAAAATAGGTAATGACAAAAGCCCAGTGTATGCTGGGTTTTTATTTTGGATGTAAAAATAAACAAAAAAGAGGCGCGACCGTGGTTGGTCGCGCCCCAGGAGAACCGCGTGCTAACGCTCCTCGTCGCACTAATGGTTCTCCACACACACGTTGAAAGGAAAAGATTTACCTGCGATGCGCACCTCTCCGGATACGTCACCAGTTATGTCTGTGGGAAGCAGGATATTTACCTGCATGAGGCCGTCCATGACGCGCCCCACCCACAATACGTCGATGTCTCGATCTCCGACCATCACGCTAATCGGTGCTTTGTCGTCAAACCCGGTTCCCCAAAGATTGAAGACGCCACCTTGCGGTAGTGGTCGAGCCTCGTCGCTCAGACTAAAGGTTCGATTATCAGAGATGATTGGCTGTCCGCCGTACTGGAATAGTCCGGGGGCATACTGTGCGGTCTCCAACGATACCTCGTGCCGAGTCGTCTCAACTCCTTCTATGTCGTAGTGAACGACCGAGAGGAGCGAGGTTTCCGGCAGTGTCATTGGAGTCAAAATGTTGATCTGAGTCGGTGACGAGTAGATCGGAATGATTTCTACGTCATCGAGAAACACGCGAGAGATTCCTTCCTCGGGGGCAAGATTCTCCCCTAGAATAGAAACCCACTCGTCGGGCGCGATCGGTCCCGCTTCGTACGACGCCGCATTCACGACATTTTCCGATGTAAAGACCGGCGGTTCGTGTTTCTCTACAGGAACAGCGGGTTCCA
>JAUIHD010000018.1 GCA_030432135.1 bacterium
TACCACTTGCTGCGCTCCAAGCATTTAGCTTCATTGCGCTTCTTCAGAGTCAGGCAATTCTTGCACCTCTTGGAGCCTTTGACCTTATTACAAATATCATCATTATTACTGCTGGCTCAGTGCTTCTTATGTGGATTGGTGAGCTTATATCTGAGTTCGGTGTCGGTAACGGTGTATCGTTCATCATTTTTGCGGGTATAGTGGCGGCTCTTCCGGGAGCAATAACACAACTGGTTGCGCTGTATGATCCAAGCCAAATTCCTACATATATTGGGCTTCTTGTAGTTACTATTGCGGTGGTATACGGAATTGTTTTTGTAAACGAAGCAGAGCGACCAGTACCAATTGCATACGCAAAACAGAACCAAGGAGGGCAATCAAAGAGTGGTGTTGCAACATATATTCCACTCCGTGTGGCACAGGCTGGTGTGATGCCAATCATCTTTGCTATCTCAATCCTTCTTATTCCTCAGATGGTTGTGAACTTTATTGCGGGTATTTCAACAGGTGTGTTTGTGACAACGTTGGTTGAGTGGGTAACATACTTCCTTGCAACACAGTGGCTCTACATGCTCGTATACTTTGTGCTTGTATTTGGGTTCACATACTTCTATACAGCGATTACGTTTGATCCAGAAAAGATGGCAGAAAACCTACAGAAGAGCGGTGCGTTTGTGCCGGGTGTACGACCAGGCGAAGCAACAGAAAAGTATCTTGGGTCTATTGTGACACGATTGACACTAATCGCTGCTATATTCCTTGGAGCAGTAGCGATCTTGCCTCTTCTTCTACAGCAAGCAAGCGGTATCACAGCGCTTTCTATCGGAGGAACTGCGCTCTTGATTGTCGTCGCTGTGATTATCGACGTTGTAAAACGTATTGATGCACAAGCAGCAATGCGCCAATACTAAAATAAAATCAATATGGCTTCTCGAGGTAAACTTGTTATTGTTTTTGCACCGTCGGGAAGTGGGAAAGGTACGCTTATTGAACACGTGAAAAACCACTTTAAGGATAAGGTGGTTTTTCCTGTTTCTTATACAACTCGACAGATACGACCGGGAGAGAAGGAAGGTGATGTATATCACTTTGTCTCTGCGGAAGATTTTAAAGAAAAAATAAATGAGGAATTTTTTCTCGAATGGGCAGAGTATAGCGGGAACCTCTATGGAACCCCACGTGATGAAATTACTAAACATATAGAAGCGGGGGATTTGGTGCTTCGAGAGGTTGAAATACAGGGGGCGAACTCTATAAGTCGGCTTATGCCCAAGGAAGATCTGATTTCTATTTACATTGATGCCGGTTCATGGGAAGATTTACGCCGGCGTATTGAGGCACGGGCACCACTTTCTGGAGAAGAGCTCGAACTTAGGCGGCGTCGCTTTGAAAAAGAAATTTTATTTAAAGATGAGGCAGACTTTGTAATTTCTAATAAAGATGGAGAGCTTGAGTCTGCACAGAAGCACATTATAGAGATAATCGAAAACTTACAATAATTACGTTATGGAACCGTTAACAATAATTCTTTTAGGATCACAGGGGAGTGGAAAAGGAACACAGGCAGAATTATTAACAAAAGCTCTTTTGGCGAAAGCAGAAAACCAGTCAGTTTTTGACTTCGAGTCGGGGGCAAGTTTCAGGGAACTTATGAATGGAACTGGCTACACCGCAGATTTGATACGAAAAAAACTAAATAACGGAGAAATGTTGCCAGAATTTTTCCCCGTATGGATGTGGACCGATGCATTTATGAAAAATCTTGATCACGGGGAGCACATTATTCTCGATGGATTTCCACGTACCGTTCTGCAGGCGTCATTGCTTAATGAGACATTTGATTTTTACGAACGAAAAGATATATATGTTATAAATCTCAATATTTCTCGAGATGAAGCGGTAAAGCGTTTGCGAGCTCGAGGACGAGCAGATGATACGGAAGAAGGAATCACAAAACGGCTTGCCTGGTACGAAAAAGAAGTGAAGCCAGTAATTGAGTTCTATAGAGAGTATGAAAAGTGTACGTTTCTCGATATAAACGGCGAACAATCGATTGAATCGGTTCATGCAGATATTGTTGAAGCACTTAATCTAAAATAAAAATGGATGAGCAGACACTTATATTTCTAGGACCATCAGGATGTGGCAAGGGCACTCAGGTAGAGAAGACGAAAGAATATATAAGTGGTCATGATAGTGAGAGAAAAATTATCGAACTTGTGATGGGAGACCTCTTTCGTGATTTTTGGAAAGGTGAAGGGTATGTTGAAGATCTTTCACGAGACGTAATGCTTAAGGGCGACTTGCAACCAAGCTTTCTCCAGATAAATCTCTGGTCAAACTTTTTGCTTAAAAACATAAAAGGTAATGAACACCTTATTATCGATGGATCACCTCGTCGCATTACCGATCTTCGTGCCATGGAATCTGCTTTTGGTTTCTTTAAAAGAAAAAGACCAACACTTGTCTTCTTAAATATTTCTCGAGAGGAAAGTATTGCACGTCTTACTAAACGTGCAGAGCTTGCAGAGAATCCGCGGCCGGAGGACAGTGATACTGAGCTCATTAGTAAGCGATACGACTGGTTTTTGGAGAGCGTGATGCCAGTCATTGAAGAAATAAAAAATAATGATATGTTTACCGTTATTGAGGTAAACGGGGAGCAAGGTGTAGAAGAAGTGACACAGGACATTCTTTCCGGTCTTACTTCGTAAGAGATATGATCGAATTAAAATCAAAAGAAGAAATCGAAATCATGCGCGAAGGCGGACGACGGCACGCGCGTATTTTGCGTGCGCTTAAAGACATGGTTGAACCAGGCGTATCTTCTTTTGTTCTTGAAGAAAAAGCAAGGGAACTTATTGAAAAGGAGGAAGGAGAGGCATCATTTCTCGGCTATAGCCCCGAAGGAGCGAACCGGCCATTTCCGGCAGCACTTTGTTTTTCCGTAAATGATGAGGTGGTGCACGGTATTCCAAATGAAAAGGAATATATTATCAAGGAAGGAGACCTTATTACGCTTGATATCGGATTTACTTATAAAGGCTTCATAACTGACTCTGCGATCACTGTCGTTTCTGGGAATGGAACAGACGAAACAAAGGCACTAATCAAAGCAACACGAGAAGCACTCGAAGCTGGTATCAAAGCAGTAAAACCAGGGAGATTTGTGGGAGATATAGGTGCTGCTGTAGCCTCTGTAGCCAAGGATGCGGGCTTTTCTATAGCAAAAGGTCTTTCCGGTCATGGAGTGGGTTATGCGGTCCATGAGGACCCATTTGTGCCCAATGAAGGGGCCCGTGGCACCGGAGAAGAGCTCCGTCCTGGTATGGTGATTGCTATTGAGCCCATGCTCACTCTCGGAGGAGGGAAAGTTGTTTTTGATAATGAAGACGGTTACACCTATCGCACCAAAGATGGCTCTCTTGCAGCCCACTTTGAACATACGGTAGCGGTGACTGAAGACGGACATATTGTCCTCACTAGGGAATAGAATTTTTCTTAGTTTTCATGTAATGTGTAGGGCATCTTATTTATATTTATAATTGTATTTTATGCACCCAAAGAAAGAACGAACACTTATTATTATCAAACCAGATGGTATCCAGCGATCTCTTATTGGAGAAATTATCCAGCGATACGAACGAGCAGGGCTCAAGCTCTGTGCAACAAAATTTTTCGTACCAACTGCAGAGCATGTAGAAAAACATTATCTACTTGATCCAAACTGGCTCCAGAATGTTGGAGAGAAATCTATTGAAGGTTACAAGAAAAAAGGGGAAGTTCCACCATCTGAAGATCCGATCGAAGTAGGAAAGACTGTGGTAGAAGTTTTGAAGAAATATATTACGAGTGGCCCAGTACTCGCTATGGTGTGGGAAGGAGCACATGTGGTTGAAATCGTACGAAAGATTACTGGAGGAACAGAACCACGATCAACTGATGTCGGAACAATCCGTGGAGACTTTGTGATCGACTCATACAAAATGGCAGACGGCGACAAACGTGCAATCCGAAATCTTATTCACGCATCTGGTTCAGTGGAAGAGGCAAACAATGAGATCGCACTTTGGTTCAAGCCAGAAGAAATTATGGATTACCGATTGGTGCAAGAGCAGATCATCTACGACGTAAATCTCGACGGTATTCTTGAGTAAGATCGAACAGAAATGTTCCACACATTTTTAAGATGGTATAATTGTAGTATGGGTCCTCGGGATATATTCTGATCAAAGGTATACTCAGGGAGCTTTACATCGGTAGTGCGCGATGAGCCTCACCGGTTCTGACCAAACTGCTTGCGAGCACCCACGTGGATTTTAGTCCGAGTATATCTCCCGGCCCATGTAAAAAACAGCCCTTCGGGGCTGTTTTTTATTGAGGTAGGCTTCTGATACAATTGCTCTATGACTTCAAAAGGAATTATCTGGCTGCTTGCCGTATCGGCGCTATTACTCGGTGTATTGCAGACATTGGCTCTTGAGTATTACTTGTACTGGACTGTATGGTGGTTCGATATTCTTATGCATTTTTTGGGAGGATTTTGGATCGGCTTGATCGTACTGTGGTTTTATAAAGCATTTCTCGGGGAAAGGGCGCGAAGTGATCACGGATATCTTGTATCGTTGCTTGGGGTTATTCTTGTTGGTGTAGCATGGGAAGTGATGGAGTTACTCGGAGGACTGACAGGAGGAGAGGAAGGGTATGCTTTTGATACAATACTTGATCTTATTATGGATATTGTTGGAGCAATTGTGGCAACGTACGTTGTATTTCGAAAAAGTTTAAAACCAGTAAATGAAGAACATAATGGCTAAAGCAACTATTTCATTTCATGGAGGCGTAGGGAGTGTAACAGGTGCAAATTTTTTGTTTGAAGTAGATAACAAAAAATTTCTTATCGACTGTGGGCTAATACAAGGGAGTCGTGAAGCGGATGAACTCAATCGTGAATCGTTTCCCTATGATCCAAAAGAGATTGATACACTCTTTATTACTCATGCACACATGGACCACATTGGTCGTGTACCTAAACTTGTCCGAGATGGATTTAATGGAGAAATTTACTCAACTCCTGTAACGAAAGAAATCGCAAGTATTATGTTCCGGGACGCACTTTCTATTATGGGCATGGAATCTAAACAAAAAAATCTTGAGCCGCTATATGACAGCAGTGATGTAGATAAGGCACTTAGCCTCTGGAAAGATATTCCATATCATGAATCAAAGCAGGTTGGACCAGTTTCTGTATACCTCAAAGATGCAGGGCACATCCTTGGGTCTGCCATGATTGAGTTTACATACGAAAGTGATGAGGGAAAAAGAAAGGTCGTATTTACGGGAGATTTAGGAAACTCACCATCATTATTACTTCGTGACACAGAGACAATAGAAGACGCTGATTACTTAGTGATGGAATCTGTATATGGAAATAGAAATCATGAAAACAAAGAGGAAAGGGAAAATTTGTTTAGAGATATTATAAAAGAAACAGTAGAACGTGGTGGTACTGTCGTTATTCCAGCATTTTCTCTCGAGCGTACGCAGATGATGCTTTACATGCTAAATAATTTGATAGAAGACAATGTTATACCAAAAGTTCCTGTATTTCTTGACTCACCGCTTGCTATAAAAGTTACTGATATCTACAGTAAAGTGCAGAAACATTTTAAAGATGAGGTTAAACAGGAGATAAAAGACGGTGATGATATTTTTGATTTTCCAGGACTACGGGCAACTATGCGTCGGGAAGAGTCGGCAACTATACGGAAAGTAGAGGGCCCAAAGATTGTGATTGCAGGCTCAGGAATGAGTGAGGGAGGGCGTATTGCGCATCATGAAGTTGATTACCTTCCTGATGCCAAGAACACGCTACTTCTTGTGGGTTATCAGGGTGTGGGGACACTCGGAAGGAAGCTCCTTGATGGGTTGAAGAAGCTCACTATTCATAGAAAAGATATAAAGGTACGCGCTCAGGTGGAGCAGATACTCGGGTTTTCTTCACATAAGGACATGGATAATTTGATCGCATTTGTAGAAGATACAAAAAAGACACTCAAGAAAGTTTTTGTGGTTATGGGTGAACAAAAGGCATCACTTTTTCTTGCGCAAAGACTGCGTGACTATGTCGAGGTAGATGCCCGTGTTCCAGAAAGAGAGGAAAGAGTAGAACTTTCATAACATAACAAAAACTCCCTGGATATCCAGGGGGTTTTTGTTATGAGACTTTCTCTACAACTTTCTTAAATGTCTCAGGATTGTTTTTCGCAAGTTCTGAAAGCATCTTTCGATTGAGTTCAACATTTGCTTTCTTTAGGTTTCCGATAAGTTTACTATAGCTTGTGCCAAGTGACTTTGCGGCGCTTCCCAGAGAGACGTTCCATAGTTTTCGGAAGTCGTTCTTCTTGTCTCGTCTGTGTGCAAATGAGTATGTACCAGCATGTACCAATGCTTCATTTGCCATACGTTCTTTTGATTTTCGTCCGAAGCGGAATCCTTTTACTCGTTTGAGGATATTGCGTCGTGATTTGAGAGCATTAACTCCTTTCTTTACTCGTACCATAATACTTTAATTATTTAGTCTTAACTCCTGGAAGAAATCTTCGGAGTGCTCGATTACTCATATTTACCGTCTTTGTTCGTCGCTTACTTGATTTCTCTGAAGCAGATTCTTTTGCATTAAAATGATTCTGACCAGACTTGCGGGCTTTCAGCTTCCCATTCTTTGTAACTTTTATTCTTTTGGTGAATGATTTGTTTGTTTTCATGTTATTTTTTCTCAATTATGAGAGAGAGACCCTTAGGACTCTTCTTTGCTGGGTCGGCTACTTTGTAGTCAACTGAAATGAGCCGCAAGATACGCTCAAGTCTTTCCTTAAGAAATCCTTGATCCATATACTTAATTCGTCCACGGAGGAAGAGATCTATTTTAACTCGATTACCCTCCGAGAGCCATTCAGAAGCCTTTTTGGCCTTTAATGATAGGTCATTTTCGCTTGTTCCTACCTTGATCTGAACATTCTTTACTTCGACGGAATGGGCCTTGGTTTTAGCCTCCTTAGCCTTCTTCTTCTGCTCGTACAGAAATTTACCATAATCGGCTATTTTTGCAACGGGCGGCTTAGCTGAGGGAGATATCTCGATAAGATCAAGTCCTGCCTCGGCTGCCTTCTCAAGAGCCTCTTCGCGGCTAATAACTCCTAGATTTCCTCCTTGTGCATCAATAACACGCAACTCGGGCGCTTTTATTCTCTGGTTTGTGCGTATATCGTCTTTCAAATCAAATATTGAGATTAGGTTGTAACGGGCAACATTATACAAAATAATATGCTTAAAGACAAGGGTTTTGCATGATATAATGGCTTTATATGAAGGTGAGGGACGTGATGCAGACACGTGTCATATCGGTACCCCACACCGCCACGTACGAAGAGGCGGCTCGACTTCTCCATGTCTACAATATTAGTGGGTTACCTGTTGTGAACGACGAAGGGATTATTATCGGTATTATTTCTGAAAAAGATCTGTTTCGTATCCTGTACCCAAACTATAGTGAATTTTATACAAATCCTGGGGCGTACTTGGACCTAGAGATTAGGGAATCAGAGATTAAATCTGTTAAGTGGAAACCAGTAACTGATTTTATGGTGAACGATGTGATTACAGTAAAGCCAGATGATTTAATAATGAAAGCTGGGTCACTCATGCTCTCTAAAGGTGTAAACAGGCTTGTTGTTATGGAAGATGGGGAGCTCAAAGGTATTTTGTCGCGAAGAGATATTTTCAAAAATATTTTGCAAAAACATTTGCTCTCATAATATATTGGTCAAATCTATTTGTATGACATGCATATAGCTTGTCCTTATTATTTATATGGAAATAAGATCTATAAAAGGAGGAAACAGTATGGTGCCGGTAATCGCTATAACAGGCGGGCCCTGTGGAGGAAAGACTACGGTGCTCAATCGGTTTGTCTCTGAGTTTAGT
>JAUIHD010000019.1 GCA_030432135.1 bacterium
ATTTGTAATACCTGTTGGTACCCCTACCACCACTTCAGGGCCCAGAAATCCTTTTATCCCTTTCTGTGCTTTTGAAAGTAAGTATGCGAGCATTTCTTCTGTTACTTCAAAATCAGAAATAACACCATCGACAAGTGGTCGAATAGCTTGAATATGCCCCGGTGTTCTTCCAAGCATTTGTTTTGCCTGGCTTCCCACTGCAACGACTTGACCTGTCTTCTGGTTAACCGCAACAATAGATGGCTCATTAAGGACAATTCCTCGCCCTTCTACGTAAACAAGTGTGTTGGCTGTCCCAAGATCAATACCGATGCGCGGAGTCAATCCTGATCTCCATTTTCTAAATCTCTCGAACATATGACTGTATCGTATCTACCAAAGATGATTCTGTTACAAAATGTGTTTTCCCTGATTGTCGTTCGACCATTTCATGTTCCCCCGATTGCACTGTCTTTGCGCTCACTACAACACGAAGCGGGATTCCAATAAGATCACTGTCATTGAATTTTTCTCCCGCACTTACATCCCTGTCGTCATAGAGCACTTCTACACCTTCACGAAGAAGTCCTTCGTAAAACTCGTCTGCAGATCGAACTACTTCTTCATTATCTCCGAGTCTTACAAGATGCACTTGAAACGGTGCTACAGACATTGGCCAGACAAGTCCTTTTTCATCTGAAAGCGTTTCTGCAATTGTTCCCATGAGTCGTCCAAGACCAATACCGTAACTTCCCATGTGTACATTATTTTCTTTTCCACTCTCATCTTTGTATGAAAGTCCAAGTGCTTCAGAAAACTTCGTTCCAAGATTAAAAATATTCCCAACTTCTACTGTCTTTTTTGTTTCAAACGAATCACTTCCACATGTACATTTTTCAAATTCTCCTTTCACTTCTTCGTTGTATGCAATATTGCAGGCAGTACAAACGTGTATTGTATCTTCTCCACTCCCTGTTTCCGTTTGAAATTCATCTGAATATGGAGAGAATGTTCCTCCAAGTGCTTTCGTTGGATGTGTAATTTCTCCGATACCTGCCTTTTTAAAAATTTCGATATATGCTTCTTTTAATTTTGCATACAACTCTTCGTGCTGCTCCTTGTCGAGAGCAAATGTGTACATGTCTTTCATCAAAAATTCTCGACCACGCATGATACCAGATTTTGCACGAAGTTCATTTCGAAACTTTGTTTGAAACTGGTACACAGAAAGAGGTAAGTCTTTGTAAGAAGAAACGAAGTTTGTCATCACTTGCGTAAGAGGTTCTTCATGTGTGAACCCAAGACCAAGCTCACCCCCTCCATTGAGTTCTGTTTTAAACCAAATATCTTTTGCGTCCCATCTCTCTGTCTTTTCCCAAATTTCCTTATTCTGAAGAGACGAGAGCTCCACTTCTTGCCCGCCCACCTTATCCATTTCTTTTCGAATAAGACCTTCTATGTTCTTTATTACCCTAAGACCAAGTGGTAGATAGTCGTACACCCCGGCCATTTCCTTATGTATAAATCCAGCCCGAATGAGTAGGTCTGCATTCTTTGAAGTCTCGTCTTTAGGGCTTTCTTTACGGGTTTTTGTGAAGAGGTGCGTTTGTCTCATACCCCTAATATTACAGGAAAAACAGCTTATTCAAAATATACCTCTCGTATGGTAATGTGAGCGCGGAATACGAACCTAAACAAACGGAGGTAGCCAATGACCGACCCATTCCACTTTCTCGTCCAAACCTCTCTCATTCCTAAGGCAGGTGTTGGATGCTTCAGTGTATCTCATATCGCCAAAGGATCTGAACTGCGCCCCAAGAGAAAAGAGAATTTTCGGAGACTTACTCTGGAAGAAATTCCCGATGAGTTTTTAAAGTTCTGCATCTTGCTCTCATCCGGTCATTTTCTTTCGCCGGAAGATTTTCTACGCATGGGTGTCTTCTGGTACATTAACCACGCAAGAGAACCTAATGTCGAATTTACTTGCGGCAGACTGCGTGCGCGCCATAACATCAAACCGGGTGATGAGTTAACACTCTACTACAGTGATCTGCTTACGCACCCAAAGAACTTGACATGGGTCAGACCCGAGCATGTCCGAAAGAAAAACAGGAGGGATACTGCATGAACGATACTCTAACAGCGTCAGAGATGCTCCTCACAGGAAAGCACGGCCGAACAGGCGAGGAGTTGTTTCGTCCTCAAGATTTTAAGGTCACAATTGAGGTAACGCTTGATTGTAGGAAAGCGATAGAGCACGACGATTTGTCGCGCACCGTCGACTACTGTGACCTTGAGCGTGTCGCACGCAGTGTCGTCGAAGGAGAGTCTTGCGCCCTCATTGAAACACTTGCTGGGCGTATCGCCGATATGGTCTTACACAACCATCGAGAAGTATCTCTGGTACGTGTAACCGTGACCAAACTTCAGACACCGAGTGGAGCACAGCCGACCTTCATTTGCACACGTGACCGTGTTGCAGAATCTCTTGGGCTCTACGACTTCGACCCAGGCAAGGTAGTGCACAATCTCGCTACTGTGGGTGGGATTTCAATCCCTCTACTTCCCGAGCGGCGTCGTGAAGAACTCGTCGTCGAAGCGCGTACCCATAGGTATGTAGATCAGCCGAAAGAGGTTGGAAGACATAAGGTGCATGAGGAAGTAAGCTCGTCAGAGGTCTTCACTGAGGACAGCCCTTTCCACAGACTACGGCAAAACGTACAAGCGCTACTGTCCCAACGACTCCTGCAACAGCAGCAATCCTATTGGGGTCCGAATCCGTTTTCTTTCAACGACGTAGTACTCCAAAAGTTCCTACCAGGATCAATTGGAGTCACTCCGCATCGTGAAGGAAGATCAAAAATCAACCTCTTCTGTGTCATTATCCTATGCGGTGATGGCAAGACAGCAATCTGCTCAAACCGCAAGGGTGACAACCCAATCTTTCTGGACACCACTCCAGGAAACGCCCTTCTCTTTCGAGGGTTAGGGTTCATGGGAATGGGAGCGGAAGAAGACCAACCCCTTCATTTTCTAACAGACGTAACATCCGAACGGATCACGTTCTGCCTGAGACAGCGAGTCGGCGAAAAAACACAATGGAAAAAGTAACCAGCCGCACAACAAGCTCGGCGCCGATCCCTCACAGGATCGGCGCTTTTCTTCTTAAAAAAACTTTAGGATATCTTTGTACGTCACAAAGAGCATCAGACCAATGAGTAAGAAAAAGAACGCAGCATTTACATAGGCGACAACTGACGTTGGTATTTTTTTACGCGTAATAGTTTCTATAATTACAAATAGCAATCGTCCACCATCGAGCGCCGGAATTGGAAGCAGATTCAAAATAGCGAGGTGGATAGAGATGATAGCAGTAAAGGAAATAAATTCTACGAATCCAGTTCTCAGAGCGCTTCCCGCAAGAGACGCAATACCTACAGGACCAGTTAAAACATCAGAACTCGCAGTACCAAGAAAAATTTGCCTAAAGAGTAGCAGGAACCCTTCGACAATCGCCTGACTCATATCGAGTGTTATTTTCGCTCCTTCATAAAACGCTTCATGGATTGGAAGCTTGAGTGTACCTATCGTCCCCATGGCGATACCGACAGAATACGACCCCTCTTCGACAAGTCCTTCTTGTGGTGTCACGGGAATAATAAGCTCTTCACCGGAGCGCTTCACAGTAAATAAAATTTCTGTCTCCTTATGCACAGATACCGCGTCTTGTATTACTTCTGGAGATATAGCTTCTATATTTTGAGAACCAGTTTGCAGAGTCTCAATAACATCGCCTGGTACAAACCCGGCTTCTAGCGCTGGAGAATTTGGCAATACTTCAGTCACCATGAGCACAGGATTTTCTACTCGCTCATCAAAAGAAGCTGGCACTGGTTGCCCTGCAATAAAGCCGACAGATATAAGAAGCCATGCAAAAATAAAATTCAAAGAGACACCAGCAAGTAACACTATCGCCTGCTTGTAAGGTCCCGTATGAGCAAAACTTCTTTTTGTATCACTCTCTGATTCTGATTCATTTTCTCCATAAATTTTTACAAAACCACCAAACGGAATAGCGTTTATAGAATAGAGTGTCTCCCCTTTTTTAATTCCCCATATCCTTGGCGGAAAGCCTATACCAAATTCATCTACTCTGAGGCCTGTTTTTTTGGCAGCCCAAAAATGCCCAAACTCGTGGACAAGTACCAGAAGTACAATGACAACAATAAAAGCAATGAGTGTGGTCATCTTAGACGGTCTTTATATCTTTTTCTTTTTCTTCAGCGAGTTTATCGAAATCTGCGTTCGCTTTGTCTATGATTTTCTGAACTTCTTCTTTGTAACGAAACTTATCATCTTCAGACATCTCTCCCGCTTTTTCTTGCTTCTCGATATCATCAATCACTTTCTGTCGCTCTGATTTAAGCCTAATACGTGCCTCTTCTGTCTTTGAACGTACTACTTTTGCGAGCTGCTCTCGACGCTCACCAGTAAGCTCTGGGAAAATGATGCGGAGCCCGTTGTCGTCAGTCACTACAGAAAGTCCGAGATTTGCTTCTGTAATTGCTTTTTCAATAGAAACCAACTGTGTCTTATCCCACGGTGAAATGCGAATAGTTCGCGCATCCTCTGTGCCAACATTTGCAAGTTCTCTAATCCCCATGCGAGACCCGTATGATTCTACTTGAATACGATCAAGAATAGCCGGGTTTGCTCTCCCCGTACGTACGGTGCCGAACTCAGCAACGAGCCAGCTTTCAATATCTTTTATTTTTGAATTAAAATCAGAAAAATTATATGCCATATGGCTTGATAATATCACGCATCGCGCCTACTTTGAAATACTGAGTGCAATCGACTCAAGAAGACCTTTTTTGTGTGCTGAAGGAAGAAGGAGAAATTCTTTTGCGTCGATTATCTCTCTCAAGACATCTTTGTGTTCAGAAATATCTTGAGAAAGCGCCTGTTCGACCTCTCCAAGAAACTGACGAACTAACTCGTTACCTTCTTCAGATATTTTTGCTGCAATTTCCATCTTGTCTGGAATAGAACCATTAATAAACGTTGTGGCTTCTTTCTCGTACTTTTTATTTCCTTTGTGTTTCTGTGTAAAAAGAGAAAGTCTCGATGCAAGTGTGGGCAAAAGAAAAGACGATGTTTCTGCAATAATAAAAAAATGTGTTCGCGTTGGCGGGTCTTCAAAAATTTTTAGCAACGCATTCTGTGCTTCATTTAAAATATGACCCACAGACAAAATGACTATTCGTGTATCAATTGGTTTAGTAAGGACAAGTTCTTTGAGATCTCGCGCATGTTCAATAGAAAATTTTTCATAGTCCCACACGATCAAGTCTGGATTTCCATGTATAGAGATGTTAAGCCCCTGTTCGATACCTTCAAGAAATTCAGGAAGTGTTTCCCGCCTATTTTGAAACGTAAAAAAATACGCATGATGCAACTGATCTTTCCCGTGCGGCAAAATATTCATACAGATATTGTATCTCACTGCTTTTATACATACTAATCTATACTTGACATAAGTATATAAATATGCTATTATATAATGAGTAAAGGCTACAAAGCCCCGCTCTGGAAAACAAAGGAAAGGGAGAGATATTCATGTCAAAAGAAACTATTGCTTTCGTTTCGAAGGCCCAGATCGAAGAGGTGATCGAGGAGCTTCACACCGAGCACAAACTCGGCGACGACTGGGCCTGGCGCGAGGCCATACTCAAGATGTCCTACCGATACTACGTTCCCGGCAAAGAGCCGTCGAACATGGTGTCAGTTGAGAGTGTTGATCAGCGGCTGGAGGCGTTCCTCGAGGAACGCAAAAAGAAAGCGGCGTAAGTCGCAGACGGGCGGAGAGGTCACCTGACCTCTCCGCCCCTTTCAATTATATACATAATATTGAGTCAAAATAACTTGACTCAATTTCTCCCCTAAAATCGTGTATAGTGAGCGTATGCACATGATCCAGAAACATATTCTGAAGTGTCTCACGACAAATCGATCCATGCGATTTGGCGATTTAAAACCTCGAACCATCGAAGGAAACCAGTTCACTTATCACATCAAAAAACTCGTATCAAAAGGATTTATTAAATCAGATAAAGGTTCGTACTCCCTCACCTCTCGTGGTCGCGCACTCGTCGACAGAATGTCGTTTGAGACATTTAAAGAACGTACTCAACCCAAAATAGTGACGTTGCTTGTCTTACAAGATGACAAGGGCGAATACTTACTCTACCGCCGCAAAAGAAACCCGTTCCTAAAAAAGATAGGATTTCCTTATGGAAAAATTCATCTCGAAGAGAGAGTAAAAGAAGCGGCCGAACGAGAACTCTACGAAAAAACCGGTCTTACGAGTTCTTTTACCCACAGAGGTGATGTCTATCTTACTGTTCATGATGAGACAGAACTCATCACACACATGCTGTGCCATGTTTTTGTCGGAACAAAACCTCAAGGCGAATTAATATCAGATACAACTATTGGGGAATGTTTTTGGGGCACATTGAAGACATTTAACCAGCAAGATCTTATCCCAGGCACTATTCATATACAAAAACTTATTGAAAAAAGAAAAACGTTTTTCTTTGAAGAATTTTTTCTTAATACAAACGAAGAGTAACTAGCGTTTTGAGACAATTGTCCGTTTGTATGTATCAAGGTGATCAAGCACAATACCTGTTCCTTTTGCCACACAAAAGAGTGCGTCTTTTGCGAGTGTTGCCTTGATACCAACACGTCGATACACAAGCTCTGGGAAATTGCGGAGTTGTGATGTTCCTCCTGTCATAATAATTCCCCTATCGATAATATCTGCAGAAAGTTCTGGCGGAGTTTCCTGAAGTACCATTTTAATAGCCTGAATCATCTCACGAAGTTCACGCCCAATAGCTTTTACCACTTCATTTGTTTTAAGTTCTACAGATCGTGGAAGTCCGGAAATAAAATCGCGCCCCTTTATCTGCATAGAAAGTTCTTCCTCAAGTGGAAGAGCTGAACCAACTTTTATTTTGATATCCTCTGCCATTTTGTCTCCGATTGCGAGATTGTATGTTTTCTTTATATAATCCGCGATTGCTTGATCGAGTTTATTCCCTGCATATTTCACCGATGCAGCAGAGACGATACCTCCAAGAGAAATGACAGCGACGTCGGTTGTTCCTCCACCAATGTCTACAATCATGTTCCCCATCGCTTCATGAATAGGAATACCTGCACCAATAGCAGCCAGGATAGGTTCTTTCACAACATACGCATTTTGTGCACCAGCTCGAAGAGCAGCTTCGACCACTGCCCGTCTTTCGGTAGAAGTGACCCCTGCTGGCACAGAGACAAGTACCTCCGGCTTCCAGATATGCCACGTACCAAGCGCTTTTTCAATATAGTAACGAAGCATTGCTTCAGTCACTCGATAGTCGGCAATCACCCCATCCTTCATTGGCTTGTACGCGATAATATTGTCTGGTGTTCGTCCGACCATTGTCTTGGCCTCATTTCCTACTGCCAAAATACTATTGTCTTCCTCAGAAATGGCTACGACAGAAGGCTCATTAAGCACCACCCCTTTCCCTGGTACATATACCAAAGTATTCGCTGTTCCGAGGTCAATACCAATGCGCTTTGTAAATAGACTCATAGAATCTTCTATCATAAAGGAAAAAGTGGCTTATCGTAAGGTTGACAGACGCTGTAAAATGAATTTGTATAGCCTTATCTTACTTCGAGCTGTAATCTCGTATAATTAAACAATGTACGT
>JAUIHD010000020.1 GCA_030432135.1 bacterium
AAGGCAATTAAAACTATCCAGAAAAACGGCGCCTACAAAACACTCAAAGACGCAGGCCTCATCTAAAGTAAAAACCTCCCGATCGGGAGGTTTTTACTTTGATAGAAATGTTCCGTCAGGTAAGAGTGTATACTCTATTCTTCCCTCTTCTGCTGTACTCCTCATATCTCCTCCAAAATTCTCAATCAGTTCTACTACGTTCTGGTGCGGATGTCCGTATCTATTATCCTTTCCTGCAGATACGACAACCTCTTCAGGAGATACTGCCTGCAAAAAGAAAGGGCCTGTCGAGGTATTCGATCCGTGGTGCCCTGCTTTTAGTATGTCACTCTCGAGCTCCTCTCCGTAGATACGCACCAAGTGATCTTCTATTTCTTTTGGCGCATCCCCTGTGAGCAGGACTTTTGTTTCTCCATAGACAAGTTGTCCGACAACAGAGGCACTGTTTGGATCTAGAGATTTAACATCTCTGTCTGGAAACAGAATTGCAAAGTAAACATCTTCATCGAGCCATACTATCTGCCCAGTCTGCGCTTCTATTTCTGTAGAACCTTCCACGTCTACCAGAGACTCAATATATTCATATGTTTCTGTGTCCCCAATATTTCCAGAATCAATAAAGACTGAAATATTGTATCTCTCGAAAACATCAATCAGTCCCCCGATATGATCAGCATCGGGATGTGTAGCAATCACCACATCTATACTCCTGTCCCAAAAGTGCATTGCTTTACGAAGTTCTCGCAACACCGCTTGATCTCGTCCACCGTCGATAAGTAACTGGTTACCATTAGGCGCTTCAATAAAAATAGCATCCCCTTGCCCAACATTGAGAAAAGAAACTTTTACATGATCTCTTGTCTCTCCAAGAGTAGCAAATGACCAGACAATTATGTTTAGAACAAGCAGTAGCACAGCCAAAGCGAGTTTTTTCATTGTAGACATTGTACCCCTTAAACAAAGCGGGCGGAACGTCTTACGACGTTCCGCCCGTGCTTGTCCTGTACGGAGATCCGCGCTAGTCTGCGTCGTCTGCCATGTGGATCCGCGCGACGCGCATCTCTTGGAACATGTATATGACATGGGCAGCAGCCGCACACCACGCTTCGACTCCGAACTCCTCTCGCACTTGCCTGAGCCAATCGAAACAGTCTTGGTTTCTTGACCGCATAGGCTTTGAGCCCTCCTAATATCCGATGGTACAATAGTATCACTACTAAGTAAACAAACCTTTTATGAAAACATTTGAAGCAAAAACATTTAATATTCCTACCCTTAAAGGAATTTCGGAAAAAACTATCGAAGAGCACCTGAAGCTTTACGCAGGATACGTAAAGAACGCGAATGCTGTCGGAGAAAAAGTTGGAGAACTCTTTATGGAAGACCCTGAGAAAAACCAGTATCTCTTGAGTGAACTCTCTCGACGATTTAGTTTCGAGTACAACGGCATGCGAAATCACGAGATTTATTTTGAATCTCTTTCAGGCGGAGCAGCACCGCTCAGCGACGGCGCACTCAAAAGCGCACTAGAAGCAGACTTTGGTTCAGTAGATGTTTTCCTCTCTGTGATTAAAATGACAGCCATGATACGAGGAGTTGGCTGGGCAATGCTCTGGTACGACAAAAAAGAAGATCGACTGCTTGTCTCTTGGGTCGACGAACAACATCTCGGACAGCTCCAAGGAGCTACTCCTATCCTCGCGCTCGACATGTGGGAACATTCTTTTGTTGCTGACTATCAACCATCTGGAAAGAAACAATACGTCGAAGACTTTTTTGAAAACCTCAACTGGTCAAAGATCGAAGAGAATTTCACAAACGCGAAAAGTTAATTCTTCACGATCTCGTATTCTACAATTTCATATTCGTCCGAACCTTCAAAAGAAATTTCTTTTGAAGGTTTTTGGTTAGATATTTTTCGTACACCATAGATAATCAACACATAGAGCATGATCACAAAAACAAAATTTATTTCTGGAAGCGTAAACGATGCGAACGGAAGCCCTGCAAAAAATTCTGTCATCCAGATAACATACGAAAGAAGTGGCGTAAGAATAAATGAAAACATGTATGCCAAACCACCCCAAGGAACTCCCGCTATTCCGACAATAAAAGCGAATAGCATAGTAAGTGGAATAATTGGAAGCACTAATATATTTACAATCGGTGCAATAACTGAGATCTCACCCATACGGTAGACAAGATATGGCAGCACAAATATCTGCGTTGAAAGTGTAGCCGTTCCTGCTTCACGAATACCAAATTTTTCTGGAAGCCACGTCATATACCGCTCGATGATCGGTGCGATATAAATGAGCGCTGCCGTTGCAAGAACTGAAAGTTGGAACGAGATATCAAGTGCAAGAATAAGCGGATTATGAAGAATCATTAAAATACTTGCAAAGACAAGTGCTCTCGTAATGTTGTATCGACGGCTTCCTCCACGTGCTAAAAGTACCAAAAGACCCATGATAGATGCACGAACGACCGTTGCTTCTCCGCCAACAAGAAACGCAAATAAAACTATGAAGAAGCCAGCCAGTGTAAGTGCTATCTTCTTTCTGAATCTTTTTCTAAAAACCAAGAGTGTATATTCAGAAATTATCGCGATATTATATCCAGAGAGCACTACAATATGAATAAGTCCTGCGCGACGGAAGTCTTGTGTGAGTTCATTACTGAAACTCCCTCGCTCTCCGAGAAGAAGTCCGCCCGCAAGGATAGACTCTGGCACTGGTACTACTTGGTTTATATTTTCAAGATAAACATGCTTTATTTTAAAGAGAATATCTTTTATAAAATTTTTCTTGCCCTCTCCAACATATTCGCCATTAGCAAATGAAAGAGTTGAAACAATACCGTCTTTTCGCAAGTACCCTTCATAATCAAAAAGTCTTCCGGTGTCTGTGATAAATGCTTCCGGCATACTGATTGTACCTTCAAAGGAAATAATGTCTCCGTAGCCAAACTTTGGCACCCGAGCGGCCCGGACTAAAATTTTCCCTTCTACATTTTGCCGTTCACCATTTTCAATAAAAGAAACATTATCGATCACGTATTCTCTCCGCCCCTGTCTGTCTTCTGGATCTCGAGAGACGGTGCCGACAAGTTCTACTTTTTGCTCATTCTTATTTTTTATAATTTCCGAGACGGGAGTATCGACCTGTATAAACCGAGCAAAGCCAAATAGCGCACCTATAAAAATAAAGAGGATTATAAAAAATATCTGCTTTTCTTTTTTAATCCAGAGAAATACCCCAAGAAAAACAAAGAGTGAGACGCCGAACAAAATATCCCATAAAAATTTTGAAATGTAGCTCGCCCAGAACACACCGAGGAGTATTCCTCCACTTGTTGTAAATAAAAATGCTCGTTTTACGAAGTCTTTCTCCATTCTCTGATCAAATCTTCTTCCTCATCTTGTGAAAGTGTTTTGCGGAATCGTGCGCCCTTCTTACCTTTCACTCGTTCCTCGCACTCTGCCCATGTTCGATGAATCTTTATGTCACCGTCGATCATAGAAATGTATGAATAGGCCTTTGCTTTTGAACGACTCTTAGTGTCTGCTTTTTGTACATCAACTTTTATTTCAAGTGATGTCGGATACTGTGTTCGTGGTCCCTTAAAAAGAGGAGGTTTTTTGTTGTCCGCAAACTCTGTCGCGATAACATCGCATCGCTCGTTTGCAGGAATACCTGCATGTCCTGGCAAAAGCTTCCATTCGATCTCATACGAAGATGAAAGATCTACAAGCTTTTGCCACAGCTCTTTATTCAAAACTTCTGTTTTACCTTTTGTCTGCCAACCATTGTTCTGCCACCCATAGACCCACTTGGTTATTCCGTTTACGACATAACTTGAATCGGTATAGACAGTCGCTGACACATCTGCGATTTGTTTTTGTTCAAGAAGCGCAAGTCCTTCAATAACTCCAGTAAGCTCCATACGATTGTTTGTTGTTGGTGTTTCTTTCCCACCAAGTTCAACAACTTCTTCAGGAAACACAACAATCACTCCATATCCACCAGGTCCCGGATTTCCTCTTGAAGCACCATCTGAAAAGATAAGAATGTTACTCATAAAAGAGAGTATACCAAATTCTCTTATGGTAGACTCTAGTCATGCAAAAAACGTACGCTGAACTGTCAAAAGAGTTCAAGCCTCACAAACTTGTAGAGGATGCTCTTACTTATGTAAAAAATACAGGTGACGCTCTTGATGTTGGTGCCGGTTCACTTCGTAATACCAAATATCTACTCGAAAGAGGGTTTCGAGTGGTTGCTGTCGACAAGGATGAATTTATTGAAAGTAGCGCCAAAGAAATAAATAATGATGATCTATCTGCGTTTTGTGTCGACATTACAGAATGGGATTTCCCCGAGAATGAATTTGACCTCGTCATCGCAATCAACTCTCTTCCATTTTTACACCCTAATAATTTTGAAAAAGTTTTTGAAAAGATAAAATGTTCTCTAAAGCCCGGTGGTGTATTTTGCTTTACTTTGTTTGGAAATAAAGACAGCTGGGCAACAAACACAGAGCGAACATTTTTTTCTCGAAATGAAGTAGAAGAACTTATATCTGACATGAACACTCATTTATTTGTCGAGGAAGAAGAAGATGGAAAATCAATTCGAGGAGACGATAAACATTGGCACATATTTAAGATAATCGTCCAAAAATAAAAGCCCCCAAAAGGGGCTTTTATTTTCAATTTTAGAACTCTTCGTATTCGATATTATCTGGCCTAAAGACTGCGGTAACATTCTTTGGTCCATTCATAATAACCGTACAGCTCGGAACAGTTCCTGAACAACTTCCTTGCCATTCTACAAACTTCCATCTTGGATTTGGTGTTGCGTTCAAAGTAACTGATTCATTTTCTGGATAAGTTGCACTACATAATGATCCACAATTTATCGTTCCTGGAGTGCTAGTCGCTGTTCCTTGCCCACTACGAGTAACCGTAAGAATATGTGTTGCTGCTGGAGCAGAGATTGTAACGTTTCGTGAACAAATTGCATTATCTCCATCATTATCTGTTACGTTAAATGTAATAGTCTTGGTTCCTGTTGTGTTATAGGTCGTAGTAAACGCGCCACATGTACTTGCCCCTGAAGGTATTCCGCCTGGTGCACTATACGTACAACTAAACGGCGCATCCCCAGAAGGGGTTCCTACTGCGGTCACCGGACTACCTGTAGTAACCGGACTTGCTGTAATACTACATGAAGCACCAGCAGGACTACCTGGATTTACTACACTTACATTTCGTGAACATGTAGCGATTTCTCCATCTGCGTCGGTAACCCTAAATGTGAGCGTCTTTGTTCCCGTTGTTCCAAATGAAGTTGTAAACGGTGTACATACACTACTACTAGAAGGTGTTCCTCCCGGTGCTGTATATGAACAAGTATACGGAGTATCTCCCGTTGGTGTTCCTGTAAGTGTTACCGCTTGTCCGACGTTTACACTTGTTGCTGAGGCGCTACATGAAGCACCTGCTGGTGTATTTGGCACACTTACATACACTGGCACATCTTCGAACACTGTTCGAACAGAGCTTGCATCTGAATTTTTTGTGACAGTCATTTCTCCGCGAATCCAATATGTTCCAGGAGAGCTATATGAACACTGGTTATCAAATAGATGTCCTCTCGCCCCATTTGACACATTAGTAGCAGTAGAAGTGTTTTCCCATGTTCCGTTTCGAGTACAATCAACACGATACCGAACTGAACATTTGTCTAAGTTTGGCCCCGCTGCTGTGCCACACCCATTGGTAATGTCCCCCGCAAGAAAAACATCGACATTGTTCACTGGATTATCACCCGTTACTGAGTTTCCATACGGTGTTGTTGTTCCGATAGTAACATCAACTGTAGTTGATGGAGGTGTTGCCGAAAGTACATTGACCGTAGACTGACAACTCGCAGCACCATTTGCTGCATTTACATTAAATGTAACTGTCTTAGTACCTGGCGTGGTGTATGTTGTAGTAAATGGATTACATGTATTAGATGTTGCTGGTGTGCCTCCGCCAGACCATGCACAAGTAATCGGTGAGTTCCCACTTGCTCCTCCTATAATTGTTGCAGGATATCCTACACTAACTGTTTGAGTAGATGGGGTACAAGTAGCACCTGGTGCGCTGTTTGCTTCAATTGGTACAATGTCACTTAAAGTAGTCTGAGAATACGATGGTGAGTTCTTTGTAATAATAACTTCACCCTTCATATCATAATCGCCAGCGGTATTATAATCACACACATTTGCATATGTACGGCTTAGGTTTGTACTATCATTACTTGGATCAAAATAAGAACCAAGGCTTCTCCAACTATCCCCTGCCTTACATTGAATACGATATTCTAAACGACTACACTCATTATCTGTTATATAAAATCCGTTCGAATCAAAATATGCGCTAGAATCACAACCAGAGATAATATCTACTTCAAACCGTGCATCCACTCCATTCAGAGGTGTATTACCGCTAACTGATTGTCCATAAGGAGATGATAATCCTCCTTTAAGATCAAAAGTAGCAACTGCACCCCCCACCGTTACAGTAGCCGAATCCGATGCGCTTCCATTTGAGTTACTGCAATTGATCGTAAACGTACGCGTAGTTGTAATATTTGATTCCAATTCATTTCCGCCTGATGCACTTCGCGAACCAGACCACGATGATGTTGAAGGAGATGCACTAGCAGAACATGATGTCGCATTTGAAACTGTCCATGTAAGCGTCGACGAACCCCCGGAAGCAACAGATACAGGGTTAGCCACCAAATCAACAGTTGGTGCACCGCCACCTCCGCCACCTCCGCCGCTCGGAGTGTTATCGGGACACATCTGGTACCCAAAAGAAGATGTTGTACAGTTAAAACATTGGTCCAATGGATTAGTATTTGATGTACAAGTCCTCCTTTGAAGTCTGTGTTCAATGGCTGTATACATAGAACAATCAACACAGCCTGTGTTCGCTTGTATTTCAGCACACGTATCGAAGAAAAGATCTGTTGTATTGTAGTTATATTGCCATGTGCGGAGATAACAGGCATCATTTACATAATTATAGCTACCGAGATCACCTGAATCATATTCTGCAGTGACAACACATGAGTATCCTACTGTGTACCCACAATATGCCTGTGCGTCTACAAGAAGCGAATCGAGGTGTAATGCACGTCCGCTGTATCCCAACACATACGTAAATACCAACGAAAGCACCCCCGCAACAACAATGTATGGTAATAGTCTCTTTTTCAACATAATTATGATTATAGACGAATTATAGAAACAGCATGATCGCCATCTTGATTTAAAATATTTACCTGTATATTTTCCCCTGTCTCCGTTTCAAATGCTGAAATCATGTATTGTTCACCACCTCGTAGTTCTGTTCCTGATCTAATTGTCCATCCATTTTGCGTTAGATATTGGAGAATATCAGTTATAACTTCTTCACGCACCCTTCCTCTTATAAAATAATTCGTAGTCTGTATATCTTCATATTCTGTATCAGTAGCCAATTTACCCTGTGTTACATCTATAATATCTGTAACCACTGGTTCACGATTGATAGTATTATCTTCTGTATTATTTTCTGAACCA
>JAUIHD010000021.1 GCA_030432135.1 bacterium
GAAAAACTTCAGAAAAACAGTACGTACAGCAAAGAGTTTGAGGAGATAATGGCACAGTTACCAGAGGAAGAGAGAGAAGACTTACGGGAGCAAGCAGAAACAGAAAAGGCAATGTTTGAAGTTGAAAAATTATACGAAGGTGTAGGAGAGAAGCAGCTCGACCATATCGTAAAAGATTTTCTAAAGAACTTGCACATAGAAGTATTAAAAAAGAAATATACCTATGCACAAGATGACAAAGAAAAGTTTTTAATAAGTAAAGAAATTGATACACTAAAGAATAGCTAAATATGGCGACAACAAAAAAGAAGACAACTAAAAAGGGAACTAAGAAAGTAGCAAAAAAAGCTGCTCCTAAAAAAACAACTAAAAAGGCTACAAAGAAAACAACAACAAAAAAAGTAGCTAAGAAAACAACAAAAAAAGTAGCTAAGAAAACAGCAAAAAAAGCTGCTCCCAAAAAAACTGTAAAAAAAGCAGCCGCAAAAAAGCCGGCAAAAAAAACTACAAAAAAGACAGTTAAAAAAACGGCGCGATCATCACGAAAAATAAAAGACGTCACGTCAAAAGTCTCACTTCTTACAACAAAAGGTAAGGATCGAGGTTTTGTAACATACGACGAAATTTTACAACAATTTCCAAATATTGAGGAAGATATTATCTTCCTTGAAGATCTCTATGAACAGTTTTCTACTGCGGGTATTGATGTCCTTGAGGGAGGAGGTCTTTTAGGGAGCGCTGATATGGAAGCGATGAAGAAAGCGGAAGAAAATGATAGTACCCATGACTCTATTCAAATGTATCTCCGTGAGATAGGGCAGCACATGCTTATTTCTGGTTCAGAAGAAAAAGAGCTTGCAAAGAGGATTGAAAAGGGAGACGAAGAGGCTAAAAACCTACTTGCACGTGCAAACCTTCGTCTTGTGGTGTCTATCGCTAAAAAATATGTAGGGCGTAGTCCAGACCTGACACTACTTGACCTTATCCAAGAGGGAAATATTGGTCTCTTTAAAGCAGTAGAAAAATTTGACTGGACTAAAGGCTATAAATTCTCAACATATGCGACATGGTGGATTCGTCAGGCAATTACTCGTGCGCTCGCTGATCAGTCACGAACTATTCGTGTGCCGGTTCATATGGTGGAAACAATTGCAAAGTATAAACAAATCGTTCGCCGACTCTCACAAGACCTTGGACGAGACCCGATGCCTGAAGAGATTGGACTCGAGATGGGGCTTGACGTAGAAAAGATTTACCAGATTGAGAAGATCGACCAAGGAACAGTTTCTCTTGAAAGTCCTGTGGGACAAGACGATAGTGATGACAAGAGTCAGCTCGGAGACTTCTTGGCAGATGATAAGATTCTTTCTCCAGACCAAGATACGTCGCATAAAATTTTGACTGATCAGGTGCGCGGGCTTCTCGATACGCTTCCTGAAAAAGAAAGAGAAATTCTTGAGCTTCGCTACGCACTCAAGGACGGTATTAGACACACACTTGAAGAAGTAGGTAAAAAGTTTGGTGTGACTCGAGAACGTATCCGACAGATCGAGGCAAAGGCACTCGAAAAACTCCGTAATCACGATAGGGTAGAGCGATTGAAGAGCTACTAAGAAAACTATTGACATTTACACCTATTCTGATGTAAGTTAGTCCTAGATTGGGGTACGCATTCAGCGTGCTCCATGCAGAATCAATCAAGCAAACGAGGAGGACAAGGCATTGAGCGGAATTTACAAGGGAGAGGATCGAGAGATCATCGATCAGGTGGATATCACAAGTCTCGGATCGCAGCTCAAGAAGACCGCTGATGAGATCGTCGACCTGACTGAAAACAGGGCCGAATGGCTCTTGGGGAACACTAAGGAGGTGCACGAGTTTGCAGGCGACCGCCCGTTGAAGGAGAAACACGTCGACTATCTGGTCGGCGCTATGAGACGGGGGACTTTCCGTCCTGAACTCGTCACTATCGTCGTGTGCGAGCATGACGGCAAGCTCTACCGCATGAACGGCCAGCACACGGCGTGGGCGCGTATCTACCTCGAAAGGAAACGGTGGCCTTGTAAGGTTAGAATGTTGACCTACAGGGCCGCGACCGAGGAGGATATGCGACGACTCTATGCGTCGATCGACCGGTCAAGCCCGCGATCGAAGGGTCAGGTGGTCGGTAGCTACCTGAAAGGTTCGCCGGGCTTCGAGAAGGTCTCTGACCCCGTACTCAGGCATCTGTCGCAAGGCTTTGCGCTCTGGAAGTGGGAAGCTTCTCACGAACGGAACGCCAATGACGGCGAT
Source organism: bacterium (assembly GCA_030432135.1). GTDB lineage: Bacteria > Patescibacteriota > Minisyncoccia > Phycocordibacterales > 1-14-0-10-42-12 > 1-14-0-10-42-12. The sequence goes on from JAUIHD010000021.1 coordinate 2,293, forward strand.
GCGGTGGCGTTCCATCTCAAGACGGGGTACTACGATCTCACCATGAAGGTCGCAGCTTTCTTGGGCGAGCTTTCGCAGGGTAGCCACAAGCACTTGCTCCGAGCGCCAGTGGTGGCGGCAATGTATGCCACTTTCGAAAAGGCGCCCCAGATCGCCAGGGAGTTCTGGATGGCCGTTGCTAACGGCGTTGGCGTCGACACGGCGAGCGATGCGCGGCTTCGGTTGCGCGACAAGCTCATGCAGACCTCCGTTGGCCTTGGGGGCGGTGCGAGCTCTGCAAAAGCCAAGATGACTCAGGAGGAGATGTTCCGCATCTGCCTTCGAGCGTGGAATCGGCACCGCGAAGGTAAGCCTGTCAATCAGTTGAAGCCGGGTTCGCAGGGGAAGCGTCCCGCTGTGAAGTAACGGTACGATCAACAATACTCAGACGGGAGGGGCTTCGCGGCCCCTCTCTTTTTTTTGTGTATACTTATTGCTATGAAATCTTCTTTTGATACTGAATATAAACGGCTTAATACGGAGCAGAAACAGGCTGTAGACGCCATAGAAGGCCCTGTAATGGTCATAGCGGGCCCTGGGACAGGAAAGACGCAGATTCTTTCACTTCGCATCGCGAATATCCTTAAAAAGACGGATACGAGTCCAGACAGTATTCTGGCTCTTACCTTTACAGAATCAGGCGTGCAGAGTATGCGGAAGCGTCTCACAAGCCTTATCGGGAGCAGTGCGTACGCTGTCGAGATAAATACATTTCACTCTTTTGCAAATGCGGTTATTAGGGGAAATCCAGAAAGTTTTCCGCATATCATTGGGGCAAAAGATATTACTGAGATAAAGCAGATTAGTCTTATTGAAGAAATTTTAAAAGAGTCAAAGAAGTTCGATATCTTAAAACCGTTTGGTGACCCACTCTACTATGTGCGTGCTATTAAAAGTGCAATTAGCGAGCTGAAACGGGAAGGTGTTTCTACAGAAGCATTCAAGAAAATTGTAGAAGGTAAAAAGCAAGAGTTTGAAAACATCGGTGATCTGTACTATGAGTCCGGTGTACACGAAGGCAAGATGCGTGGTGGGTATAAGGATCTTGAAAAGCAAATTTCAAAAAACAAAGAACTCTTGCGTGTCTACGAAATGTATCAAGAAAAATTGCGCGAGCAAAAACTCTATGACTTTGAAGATATGATCGTAGAAGTACTGCGTGTCTTGGGGACGGATGAAAATCTTCTTCTTTCTTTACAAGAGAACTATCAATATATTTTGGTCGATGAACATCAGGACACAAACAATGCGCAGAATAAAATCCTTGAACTGCTTGCTTCGTATCACGCCCCACGCCCAAATCTATTTGTGGTGGGGGACGACAAACAATCTATTTTTCGGTTCCAAGGGGCAAGCTTGGAAAACTTTTACTATTTCAAACATCTTTACCCCGAAGCGAAAATAATAAGTCTTAGAGAAAACTATCGTTCAAGTCAGACTATTCTTGATACTGCTCATAGTCTGCTTGCTGGCGAAGTGCCGCTCTGGGGGAATCAGAAATGTGATGAAAAAAATATAGACGTGTATTCATTTTCTAGTGAGCAAGTGGAGTCATATTTTGTTCGTGAAGATGTTATCAGAAAGATAGAAGCAGGGGTTCCGCCACATGAAATAGCGGTCTTGTATAGAGACAATAGAGATGCATTTTTGTTTGCAGACATGTTCGAGAAGGCCGGCATTCCATTTAGAATAGAATCTGATCAGGATATTTTTGCTCATACAGTGATACGTAAGTTCTTGATTATTCTTGGTGCGATAGAAAGTTTTGGTGAGAATGAAAAGCTGGCGCACGCACTCCATGTCGATACGCTCGAGATAGATTCGCTTGATGCTTATAAACTGATAAAGAGCGCGCACCAAAAAAGAAAGAAGACACTCTATGATATTATCCAGGACGAGAAACTACACAAAGAGCTACACATTGCCGATCCGAAGCGCATTAAAATGCTTGCAGGAAATCTCTCTTCTTGGGTGAAGAAAAGTAAAAATACAGAGCTTGTGCAGTTTCTTGAGTATGTCTTGAAAGAGTCAGGTCTTTTAAAGCAAGTTCTTAATTCTCCTCATGCACAGGAAGAGCTTGATGTGATCGAGAACTTCTTTGGTGAAGTAAGAAGCTTGCTCACTCTAAATCCTGGAGCACAGCTTAAGGACTTCTTTGATTATCTCAACACTCTAAAAGAGCACAACTTGTTTATCAAAAAGAAAAAGACTGGTGGTCGAGAGGGTTTTGTTCGTTTGATGACAGCGCACCGTTCAAAGGGACTTGAGTTTGAATATGTCTATGTGGTGCATGGGCGAGATGGAAAATGGGGTGGTAAAAAAAGTCGCGAACTTCTCCCGCTCCTTCCTGATGTGTATAAACTATTCGCACATGAAAATGCACTCGAAGATGACAAAGAGTCAGACGAGAGAAGACTTTTCTATGTAGCGCTTACTCGTGCCAAAAAACATATTGCGCTGACATACGCGAGAGAAAGTGATGATGGTAAAGAACAAATCCCAAGCAGGTTTATAAACGAAATAGATGAGAAATATATTTCTATTGTAGATACGACACCGACTGAAGAATTGTTCATTGCTAAACGGGGGGAGATTTTGGGAGAGACTCGAGAAAAGAAAGGGTATAGCTTAAAGGATAAAGAATTTGTGACCGATCTGTTTGTTAAGCAAGGGCTCTCTGTTACTGCGCTCAATAACTATCTTGCATGTCCATGGAGATATTTTTATAGGAATTTGATCAGACTCCCCGAACCTGTCGATGCGCACCTCATGTATGGTACAGCGGTTCACGATACACTTGAATATTTATTTAAAAAACTGAGAGTCGACGAGAATCTCTCAAAGCAGGACGTGGTGGATTACTTTGAAAAAATTCTCAATACACAACCTATGAAGCAGGAAGATATCGAGAGATATCACGAGCGGGGTAAAGAGGCGATTGGTGGGTGGTATGATACCTATAATGAGCGATGGATCACGAGGACACTCACCGAGCTACCGGTACGCGGCGTGGTATTTGATGAAAATATTACGCTCACCGGTAAAATAGATAAACTCGAATTTTTGAGTGATAGCGAAGTGAATGTTGTTGACTACAAAACAGGAAAAGTAAAAACTCGTAATACTATTTTAGGGAAGACAAAAAATGCAGATGGAGGATTGTGGCGACAGATAGTGTTTTACAAAATACTCCTTGAGAAATATAAAGACGGTATATATGACATGGTTTCTGCTGAGATAGATTTTGTTGAACCACACACAAACGGTGAATACAAGAAAGAAAAATTTACTGTAGAGCAGGAAGATGTTGATGACTTGAAGCAGATTATTTCTGATTCGGCAAAAGAGATTCTCGATCTCTCTTTTTGGGATAGACGGTGTGAGGAGAAGGGTTGCGAGTATTGTGCACTTCGAGACTTGATAGATTAGAAAAGGAGGTGTAGTTTAGGAACAGGAGAGTGATCGCTGATGAGATTACCGTCAGAACCTGTTTCAAGCGAAGACGACAAACCGTGTCAGGGCCGTCAAACGGAGGGTGGGCACGAACCGCCTATTGGAGAGTTTAAGCTCCACCCACTTCCGACGCGTCGCAGACGCCTTCCTTACCGCAACCAGCCGTGGAGGGGAAAGCGACGGGCGCGTACTGCCCAGCAGCACAGTCGTTTTCGTTGAGACAGGGAAAGCCCCCGGGCGCGCGCAGCGTGCCCGGGGGCTTCAACCTTTTCTTTAGTGATATTTTATTGTTTCAGTGCTTCTTCAATAATTGTCACCATGTTTTCGTATGGATACGCTCCTGGGATAAGAGCAGTACGTCCATCTTTTGCAATGATTACACTTGTCGGTGTTCCGCGTGCTCCGAGTGCTACTGCGTTTTCAAAGTCTTCCGTTACGCGAGCTTGCATCTCACCACTATTGAGACATGCTTCAAATGCAGCTTTATCAAGTCCGACTTCTCCAGCTATTTGTGGAAGAAGAGTCATATCGAGCCCATTGTTTGATGGCGTGATTTCATACAGACGATCTGTATATTTCCAAAATCCATCGTTGCCTCCTATTTGAGCTGCACACTCAAGAGCCTCTGCTTGTTTTGGTGCTTTTGAGTGAAGTTGAGGGATAGGGTAGTGACGATATACCCATGCAACTTTTCCGTCTGCACCGTAGGCGTCGATCACTTGGTGCATTGTCTCATGGAATCTTTTACAGAAAGGACATTCTGTATCAGAATACTCAACAATAACAATGTCAGCATTTGGATCACCAAGAATGTGATCAGTGCCATCAACTGGTCGGATGTTGTCGAGGCTTTGCGTCTCTTCAACTCCGAGATTATTTCCTGCATTTTCGCTAGTGTTATCACTGCGAGACATAAATAGCGCTCCGGCTATTAATCCTCCAGCAACAAGAATAGCGACAGGGATGTAAAGGTTTTTATCCATATATTTCTTATTAATTTAAATACGAGACTTATTGTACCAGAACGGTTTTGCGACTTCTAGACTTGCGTAAAAGTCTCTAGGGTATTCTTATTTTCGTGATATTGTTATTTTATGACATTTCTAGAAACCGTCATTTTTGGTGTTGTGCAAGGACTCACTGAATTTATTCCCGTATCCTCGTCTGGCCACCTGGTTGTACTCCATTCTTTTTTTAACACAGGTCTTGAGGGTGTCTCTTTCGATATTCTCCTACACCTTGCGACGCTCTTGGCGGTGATCCTTTATTTTAGAAAAGATATTGCCGTCATTATAAAAAATATTCTCAGATTATTTTCTGGCGAAGAAGTTTCTATAAAAGATAAGCGACTGATATATGGGCTCATCATTGCCACTATCCCGGCGGCAGTTCTCGGAGTGTTCCTCGATTCAATTATTGAAAATCTTTTCAGAAGCACACTTTCAGTAGCGATCGCGCTTATTATAGGAAGTGTAGTGTTTGTCATTGCTGAAAAACTTTCAAAAGAGGATAGAACTATTTCAAACAAGAATAGTTTTCTTGTTGGATGTTTTCAAGCGCTTGCTCTTGTGCCAGGCATTTCTCGATCAGGCATAACAATTTCCGGTGGACTTATTTTGGGGTTCAAGAGGGAAGAAGCGGTTCGGTTTAGTTTCTTGCTTTCAATACCGATTATTCTCGGAGCTGGCTTGGTGAAGCTCTTGGGAGACAGTACCCTTGTGCTCGACGCGCCTGTACTCGTAGGCGCACTTGCAGCACTCGTATCTGGACTCTTTGCGATTCATTTTCTAGTAAAGT
>JAUIHD010000022.1 GCA_030432135.1 bacterium
CGCGCCTCTTTTCGTTCAACTCTCCATACGGGGCATGTCCTGAATGTAATGGACTCGGAACAAAATATTTCTTTGGTGATGAAAAGTGTAAGGTTTGTGAAGGTGCACGTCTTCGTCTCGAAGCACTTAAAGTGCTCATTGGAGGCAAAAACATTGTGGAATTCGCATCACTTTCTATTAAAGATGCGTATGACTTTTTTGTAGAGCTGAAACTTTCAAAACGAGATCAGGAAATTTCAAAAGTGGTGGTGAAGGAAATTACTTCGCGGCTGGAGTTTATGCTCAACGTTGGTATTGAGTATCTTTCACTCGACCGACGGGCACATACCCTTTCGGGTGGAGAGGCACAGCGTATTCGTTTGGCTAGTCAACTTGGTTCTGGCCTTGTTGGCGCCTTGTATGTACTCGATGAACCGACAATCGGGCTTCATTCACGAGACAATGATAGATTGATCGAAACACTTCTTCATTTGCGAGATCTTGGGAATACCATTGTAGTTGTAGAGCACGATGAAGATACTATTTTTGCGTCTGATTATATTGTCGATATTGGTCCGGGTGCCGGAGTGCACGGTGGAGAGGTGGTGGTATCAGGCTGGCTTGAAGACCTGCTTTCAAAGAAGAAGCTTGATAAAAACGAACAATCGGTGACACTCGAATATCTTCGAAAAGAGCGAGAAGTTGCTATTCCAGAAAAACGACGAACACAGGACAGGGGTGCGATCAAGATAAAAGGCGGTAATGTTTTCAATATAAAAAATATGCACATCGAGGTTCCGCTGTCTCGTTTTGTTTGTGTAACAGGTGTTTCTGGTTCTGGGAAGTCTTCATTTGTGTATGAGATTTTGTATAAGAACTTACAGGCTCGGTTTGAGAAAAAGTATAGATCAAACAATATTTACAACTGCGCAGATTTTAGTGGAACAGAGTATATTAGTCGCTCTATCTTGATCGATCAGTCTCCAATTGGTCGAACTCCACGAAGTAACCCTGCGACATATACGGGTGCATGGACATATATCCGACAACTCTTTGCGGAGACAAGTGAAGCACGAGTACGTGGTTGGGGACCAGGGAGATTTTCATTTAATACAAAGGGTGGTCGTTGCGAGACGTGTCAGGGTAATGGTGAAATTGCTGTTGAAATGCACTTTTTGCCGACTGTTTACGTACCATGTGATGTCTGTAATGGAAAACGATTTACCAAAGATACTCTTGAGGTGAAATATAAAAAGAAAAATATTTACGAAGTCTTGAAGATGACTGTTGAAGAGGCAGTAACATTTTTCCAGGAAATTCCTGCTATTTATGACAGACTTAAAACACTTGAAGAAGTAGGTCTTGGATATCTCGAACTTGGGCAATCTGCAACAACACTTTCGGGTGGAGAGGCACAGCGCGTGAAAATTTCTTCAGAACTCTATCGGCCGCATTTACAAAAAACACTTTATATTCTTGATGAGCCGTCTATCGGACTTCACTACGAAGACGTACGGAAGCTCATCGAGATTCTTGATCGGTTGGTGCAGAAGGGAAATTCTGTAGTTGTTATTGAACACAATATGGATATCATTAAGAGTGCAGACTATGTAATTGATATTGGGCCTGAGGGTGGAGAGAACGGAGGAAAGATTGTTGCGAAAGGTACGCCAGAGCAGGTAGCGGAAAGCAAAGACTCATTCACAGGGAAATATCTTAAAAAAATTCTCTAATGGATAATTTAGAAAAACTATTTGAACCGTATTTACAGAAGCCGAGGTTTTTGGAGGTTTTGGAAGTAGTTAAACAAAACTCGGAAGGAGATATTTGGCTGATGAGCAGTTACCTTTATAGAAACTTGGCACGGGAACTTTATGGCGAAATTCCTGAGTATGAGACTGACTATGACTTTATTGTGGAATATAGAAAAGAGCCGCTTCATGTACCAGAAGGGTGGACGATCAAGAAAAATAGTTATGGAGTAGAGCAGCCAGTTAAGGATGATTTTTCTGTAAGTATCACAGATATTCGATACACAGTGCGACAGGAAAATTCTATTCGTATGACGATAGATGATTTTATAGATGGAGCACCACTTGATATTCAGTGTATGTATTACGATATAAACAATAGGAAAATTGTTGGAGACAAGGGGATTGATGCCCTCCATAGACAAATGATTACAATAAACAATGAAGATGAAGTGGAAAAGTATGCACATTACAAAGGAACAGATGTAAGGACACTTTTGAGAAAGAAGGCTGAGGAATTGCGGTTTGGTGTCCGTGAAAAGGCAGAGGATAAATAAAGAGAAGGCGCCGCGGACCGGAAGGTCCGCGGCGCTCTACTCCTCTTGCGTGACGATGATCACTCTGGTTGGGATACCGCAGTCATACGGTGGTCTAACAAGGGAGCGTATTTCAGGATTAACGATTTCCTCTGGTGGTGGATCGCTGGTCCTTAAGAGACGACTAATGGTCGGCTCGAGTGGTCCAGCGTGTCCCTCTTCGTCAAGCTCGTATCGAGCAGTCTCCCACCATAGCCTTCCTTCGAAGTAGTGCGCAACCCCAATCTTTTCGACAACGCCATTATTGTCTTTCTGAGGGGCGTAGATGATGAATCTTTGCTTCATATTTCCCTCCCAAAGCTATTCTACCAAAAAGCAAAGCGGTATGGGTTTTGGCCCACACCGCGCTGTTAGTTGCCTCTCCAGTGTTGATTTATATCATTTTTTATTTTATTTTCAAATTAGTGAATATTACTGAATTTAGAAAGATAGGTAAGAAGTTACCCGAAAATCCGGGTGTATATTTCTTTAAAAAAGGAAAAACTATTTTGTATATCGGAAAAGCAACATCTCTCAAAGACCGGGTAAAGAGCTACTTTGCGCCAGATCTGCTCGAACGTCGAGGAGTAAGAATTGTCAAAATGACTGATGAAGCAAGTGATATTACATTTGAAACAACGGGCTCTGCTCTTGAAGCTATGGTCCTCGAAGCGGTTCTCATCAAGAAACATAAGCCACGATACAACGCTATAGGAAGCGATGATAAAAGTTATCAGTATGTTGTTATTACTGATGAGGAATTTCCTCGAGTCGTACTTTTACGAGCAAACGATTTTATGCAATCAGAAATTGGTACGTATGAATTACCTTATAAAATAAAGAAAAAGTTTGGCCCGTACCCATCAGGCTCTTCCCTTAAAGAAGCGCTTAAAATTGTTCGGAAGATTTTTCCATTTAGAGATGAAAAATCTGTCATTTCTCATAACGAACGTTTTTATAGATCCCTTGGACTTTCGCCAGATCTTTCGGACACACGAGCACAAAAAGAATATGCGCGGACAATTAAGCATGTTGCACTATTTTTTGGTGGGAAGAAGAACGCTTTAGTAAAAGAGCTTCAAAAAGAAATGAAATCTCTTGCAAAAGAACAAAAGTTTGAAGAAGCAGAAAAAGTAAAAAAACAGATATTTGCACTCGAACATATCAGAGATGTTTCACTTATTAAAAAGGATTTCTATATCGAACATACTCGGAGTCAGCAAGGATACAGGATTGAAGCGTACGATGTCGCTCACACAGCGGGGAAACAAGTTGTCGGTGTGATGACGGTACTTGTCGATGGAGAACCAGACAAAAATCAGTATAGAAAATTCAATATCAAGAGTGGTACAGGAAATAATGATGTGGCGGCATTAAAAGAAATCTTAGAGAGACGACTTGAACATACTGAGTGGCAATTACCGAAGATAATTGTAGTTGATGGATCCAAGGCGCAGGTGAACGTTGCAGAATCTGTTCTGCAAGAAGCGGGTATATTTATCCCAATTGTCTGTGTAACTAAAGATGAATTCCATAGGCCAAGAACTATTGGAGGAGAAAAGAGTGTTATTAAAAATAAAGAAGACGATATTATTTTTGTAAATGCAGAGGCGCATAGATTTGCTCTTGCATTTCATCGAGAAAAACGAGGAAAGATAAAATAAAAAATGGCGCCGCGTTGCTCTCGGGGAGGATTGAGAGATGGTTGGTCGCGGCGCCGCCTCGCAGTGTGTTCCCCTAGAACGCGCAAAGAATGGGGATCTGTGTGAGGTTATAATTAAAATACTGCAATACTTTATTCTTGTCAATTTTTATGAAAATTAAAGAGGCCGTACCTCCGCCCGTTAGAACGACGGACACAGGTACGGCCGGGCGTAGTCTACCCAAACCTCGCTACAGACGCGAGGTCGAGGAGGAGGCTGAAAGGGTAGGCTGCACTTGATTTCGATAGTAGTACCTAATCGCTACCTTGTCAAGGTATTGTATTTACCCAGATCCTTTTATAATTCATAAGATGATGGGGTATAATTAGTGCATGTCTAAAATTGCAGTTGGAGTTCTTCGTGGTGGTCCATCACATGAATACGAAGTCTCTCTCGAGAGTGGAAAAACTGTTTTGCAGAATTTGCCTGAAAAATATCGGCCAGTAGATATTTTTATTTCAAAAGACGGGGAATGGCATACCGACGGTATTGCCCGAAAGCCAGAACATATTTTAAAAGGAGTTGACGTCGTATTTAACGCACTCCATGGACAGTATGGTGAGGATGGGAAGGTTCAGCGAGTTCTTGAAAGTATCGGAGTGCCGTACACCGGGTCAGACACTATTGCAAGTGCTCTCTCAATGCATAAAGAAGAGGCAAAAAAGATTTTTAAACAGGCGGGTATTAGAGTAGCGGAACATAAGCGGGTTACTCCGCAAGACAATATGGAATTGGTGGTGCGTGATGCATTTGAAACAATGTTTCTTCCGCTTATTGTAAAACCAGTTGCGGCTGGATCCTCAGTGGGAATGACAGTAGTGCATAGTTATAGTGATCTACCCGAAGCTATTTATTATGCGTTTGGATATAGTGGCGTGGTACTTGTCGAAAACTATATTCGAGGGAAAGAAGCTACTTGTACTGTTATAGATAATTTTCGAGAGAGTAACCACTATGCACTTTTGCCAATAGAGATTGTACGTCCAGAGAGTAAAGTTTTTTTTGATTATGACGCAAAGTATAAAGATGCCTATATGGGAAGGACATCGGGCAGCTTTTCATACGAAGATAAGAGGGCTATAGAAGAGGCGGCCATCAGAGCACATAAAGCGCTTGGACTTCGGCACTATTCTCGATCTGATTTTATAATTACCCCAAAAAGAGATGTTTATATTCTTGAGACTAATTCATTACCCGGACTCACATCTCATTCATTTGTACCAAAGTCTCTTGAGGCAATCGGTTCAAATATGTCAGAATTTCTTGAACACGTGATTACACTTGCTCATAAGTAAAATGAAAAAAGTTTTAGCAATAGTTACAATCTTTCTGCTACCTGTTTTTCTTGTTGAAATAATATCTAGGAGTACACCATTATTTGATCTTTTTGATCCAGCCTTATTCTTATATATCGCAATACTGGGTTATGGATTGCCAGTGTTTTGTATTAGGGAGTTAGTAGTAAGAAAAAGAGTTTCTATAAAAGGCATAGTCTTTCTTGGTATGGCATACGCTATATACAATGAAGGATTGTTAGCACAAACATTTACCGCTGAAGTTTTGCCTATACGAGAATTTGAAGGAATAGCTCTCTTTTTTGGTGTACAAGTTGCATGGCTTATTGTCATTAGTCTATGGCATGCGTTTGCATCTGTTTTGTTCCCAATACTTATCTTTGATTATTTATTTCCTGAGTATAAGAAAGAAAACTTTCTACCGAGTACGCCTACTATGTTGCTTGCGGTGGGTCTAATTATTTTTGGGATTGCCAATTTTGTAAATAGCGGACAGATAGAAGTGTTTGTATTCTTCATGGTTATGATTCTTTCGCTTGTTTCTGGCAGTTTGCACCATCGAACATTGTATGACCCAGAGCCATATCATAAATCTTCACTGTTCATTTATGCGCTTGGAGTAATTGTAGGGCTTTTCCCACTCGCACTATTTCATTTCTTACCTTCGATAACGACAGGTACATTTTTTGTGGTGCTATTTATTGCTCTATATATTCTAGTGAGAATTCTTTCATCAGGAGATGGTCTTAAAGAAAAGGGAATTTCTTTTGCACTAGGTCTTTATACACAATCAGCCATTGTCGGCGCTATTGCGCTACATACTCAGGGCCGACTTGGTATTACTAATATTTTGTTACAGATAGGGTTTGTCGTTTTGGCTTTCTTGTATATTTTGTATCTAAAACGTAATATGAAAAGTAATGCAGTCACAAAAGAAGCGCAAAGTAGCAATCTTTGATGTCGACGGTACTATTTTTCGTTCTAGCCTTTTGATTGAGACAGTGGAAGCCCTTATTGTAGAGGGAATTTTTCCAAAGAACACGAAGAAAAAATATGCAAAAGAATATCAGGCCTGGAAAGATAGAAAGGGAAGTTATGAAGCGTATATAGACAAGGTGGTGGACGTATTTGTTTCAAATATAAAAGGAGTACATTACGGTGAGTTTATGGGAGTGGTTGAAAAAGTGATCGATTCAGAAAAAGAGCGAGTCTATATTTATACTCGCGATCTCGTGAAGACTTTAAAAAAGAAAGGGTATTATCTACTCGCAATCTCTCAGTCTCCTAAAGGGGTGCTTGATAAATTCTGTAAACATTTAGGTTTCAATAAAGTGTATGGGCGGTTTTATGAGATAGGAGCAACAGACAGATTTACTGGAAAAATTGTTGATGAGCACCTGATAGGGAATAAGGCAAATATTGTAAAGCGAGCAATTGAGAAGGAAAACCTTACTTTGAAAAACTCTATTGCTGTGGGAGATACGGAGGGTGATATCTCAATGCTTGAGCTGGTTGAGAAACCTATTTGTTTTAATCCAAATACTGGGCTGTATAAATGGGCGCGACGTACGGGGGCAGCTGTTGTTGTTGAAAGAAAAGATGTTGTGTATAAAATTTAGTAACATATACATATCTACAGAGATGTGTTGTCATCGGAAAGATTTCTATGTATACTGTGCTCCAGCCTTATATTTTGGCTTATCTGGGCCCTTAGCTTAGTTGGTAGAGCGCCTCATTTGCAATGAGGAGGTCGGGAGTTCGAATCTCCCAGGGTCCACCAAAGAAGAATCTCCGAGTTCAGCGAGCTCAAAAACCCTTAAAGGTAGGGCTAAATGCGGAGTTCCAAATCCACTCGTTCGGTCATAGGTCAATCTCTCTTCGAAGACTAGTTTTAAGACTATTTGTTTTGACTTTAAATCGTCTTTTTTCCAATACAGATAAGGGTTTTTTAAGAAGTTGAATGTTATATCCAAAGAAGTTCCAAAATCTTCATTACTAGATGACAAGATTTTGTTCTGACTCTCTGTTTCTGCCTCTTCTTTAGCGAGGCGCGCTAACTCATTTTCATAGTTCTCTATAAGAGTAGGATTATTAGTCCTACCCAATC
>JAUIHD010000023.1 GCA_030432135.1 bacterium
GTCTTGGAAAAATGCAAACCATTTTTCCTATTGTGTACAGCCATGAAATATCGGAAAATGGAGGCAAACGACAGTGAAAAGTAACGAAAAGAAATCACCCTATTAATTTAAATTTAAATTTAAATAATTTTAAGGGTAAAATTTGTTAAAATAGTCAGATATAAAAAACTAATAATATGGCTAAAGAAAAGGCTGAAACAAAGAAAAAGAAGGGCGGATATGGCGCGGCAGACATTACTGTTCTTGAAGGACTCGAACCAGTACGAAAACGCCCTGGAATGTATATCGGAACCACGGGTCCGGACGGACTTCATCACCTCATTTGGGAGATTTTTGACAATGCCAGAGATGAAGCTATGGCGGGTCACGCAAATGACGTGGAGGTTGCCCTACTCCCTGGAAATTATATTCGGGTAGTCGACAATGGACGAGGTATTCCTGTCGATACGCACAAGAAAACAAAAGTTTCAGCACTTGAGACCATTATGACTACACTTCACGCTGGGGGTAAATTCGGTGGTGATGGATATAAAGTCTCTGGAGGTCTTCACGGCGTCGGTGCTTCTGTAGTAAATGCACTTTCTACTCACATGAAAGTGATGGTGCACAAGAGCGATGGAGAAGTAAAATCAGGAGTGTACGCACAGGAATACAAGATAGGTAAAGCGCAGGGTAAAGTAAAAATAATAGACAAAACAAAACACCAAGGCTCTGTGGTGATGTTTACGCCGGACCCAGAAATTTTTAAAGATACAAATTTTGATTTCAAGAGAATCGTCAACCATCTCCGCCAGCAAGCATATTTAGTTAAAAGTCTTCGTATTACAGTGATTGACGCGCGGGGATATACAGGCAAAGCAGACTTCGATAAGGTTTTTTACGTGCGTGAGCTTGATCTCGACGTACCAAGTAGAACTTTTTACTTCGAAGGAGGTCTTAAATCACTCATTAGTTTTTATAACCATGCTCAGAAACCAATTCACAAAAACATTTTCTATGTAGAAAAAGAGGTGGAAGAGTATGAAACTGTTGAAGTGGCACTCCAATACGTAGATGACATATCTGCGCGCATCTTGCCGTTTGCAAACAATATTTATAACGCAGAGGGAGGTACACATATCACTGGTTTTAAAACAGCACTCACCCGTACACTCAACAACTACGCAAAGAAAAACAACCTTACTAAAGATAAAGACGATTCATTCACTGGAGACGATGTTCTTGAAGGGCTCACTGCTGTTGTATCCGTAAAACTTCGAGAAATTCAGTTTGAAGGTCAAACAAAGGGAAAGCTTGGATCAACAGAGGCGCGAGGAATGGTAGAAAGTGTGTTTACTGACGCTTTTACGACCTGGCTTGAAGAGCATCCAGATGATGGGAAAGCTATTGTGCAAAAGGCTGTTCTTGCCGTGAAGGCTCGAAAGGCTGCTAAAGCTGCTAAAGATTCTGTACTACGAAAAGGAGCTCTTGAGGGCATGACACTTCCAGGAAAACTCGCTGATTGTCAGACAAAGTCAGCAGAGGAGTCAGAACTATTTATTGTGGAGGGAGATTCGGCTGGCGGTACCGCAAAGACGGGTCGGGATCGTCGTACGCAGGCTATTTTGCCGCTTCGAGGAAAGATCTTGAATATTGAGCGCGCACGACTCGACAGAGCGCTTTCGTCTGAACAAATTAAGAACTTGGTGATTGCATTTGGTACAGCCATCGGGGATACATTCAATATCGATCATCTGAGATATCACAAAATCATCATCGCCACTGATGCCGATGTCGATGGGGCGCATATTCGAACGCTTCTTCTTACTCTTTTCTATCGATACTTTAAACCGCTTATCGAAGGAGGGTTTGTATACATTGCTCAGCCACCTCTGTATAAGATCAAAATCGGCAAAGCGATTCACTATGCGTACACCGACGCAGATAAAGTGAAGATCGTTGGCAATGATGTTGACCTGGAAGATATTGAAGAAAGTGATGAGGTGGCACCTGAAGAAGATGAAGTAGAAGAAGCGGAAGATACAAAGGGTAAAAAGAAAACAGCTAAGCCTCATATTCAACGATACAAGGGTCTTGGAGAAATGAACGCAGAAGAACTGTGGGAAACTACTATGGATCCAGGAAACCGGGTGTTAAAACAGGTGACCATTGAAGACGCGCAGGCCGCAGATAAAATTTTTGATGTGCTGATGGGTACAGATGTACCTTCTCGAAAAAGTTTTATTCAAAGTAATGCAAAGATGGCAAACCTCGATCTTTAATATGATTAAGGCAGTCATTTTTGATCTGAACGGCATATTTATCCAGGCTCCACTTTTGAGTGACAGGTTCAATAAGGATTTTGGTATAACAATAGGAGATTTTCTTCCGAAGCTTAAAGAAATAATGAACAAGACTAGGCAGCCAAACGCAGGTGGCTCTTTTCAATATTGGAAGCCAGTTTTAGATGAATGGGATATTCATATGACTGAAGAAGAATTCTGGGGTTATTGGTTTGGAGCCGAAACTGTGTCTAACGACATGGTTAATTTTGCGAAAGAACTAAAAGGAAAAGGTATTAAGGTTTTTATTCTTTCTAACAACTTTAAGGAAAGGGCAGAATATTACGGTCATTATCCATGGATCAATGAAGTTATAGATAAAGCGTATTTTTCATGGCAGACGGGGTATGTTAAACCAGATCCAAAAGCGTGGGAACTTATTTTAGAGGAAAATAATCTTGAATCAAAGGAGTGTATGTATTTTGACGATCAAGAAAAGAACGTGGAAGCTGCAAAAAGCATAGGAATCACTGCACACATATTCACAAACGATCAAGATTTAATACAAAAAGTAAATTCAAATCTCTAACAAAAAGCCCCGCGATGCGGGGCTTTTTGTTTACTTCTTCTTTGAAGCTTTTTTCTTAGGAGCTGCTTTTGAAGCAGGCGCTTTTTTCTTTGCTGCCATATTATTTCTCTAGAGAAATTATTTTTTTGATAATCGACCACAGTGTTGTAGCCGTCTGGTGGAGAATCGTATAAGCATCACGCAGACACTTTCATCACGATTTAATTATAGGACTTATTTTTAAAAAATAAATATGGGGATAATAAAAAAGCGGCGGGAGGTGGTTCGACTCCCGCCGTGTGGAAGGAGGAGAACGGGTAACTCTGTGGTCACCTCGGAAGTCTCGCCCCTCCTTTAAACGAACCCACAAGAAGTCATCTGGTTCGATCGTTTTTGCCTTATTAAAAAGTAACAGAATTAGCTCTTATGTGCAATTTTTTCGAGGAGGAAGGTGATAGTATCTTCGATAGATTGTGTTCCCACTTTCCCTTCACGCCCTTCAATAGTAACAGTTTTTTCGTCTCGCTCTTTATCTCCAATCACAAGAACATAGGGTACTTTTTCTTCTTTTGAAGAGCGAATTTTCTTACCGAGGCTCTCACTTCGGTCATCAAGTTCTGCTCGTATACCTTTTTCTTTAAGGGCGACAAGGATTTCTTTTCCGTACTCATGATGAGCATCAGCAATAGGAAGTATGCGGACTTGCACAGGTGAAAGCCAAAGTGGAAACGCTCCGGCAAAATGTTCAATCATAACAGCCATGAACCTCTCAAGTGACCCTGCAATAGCTCGGTGAATCATAACTGGTGTTTTCTTTGATCCATCTTGGTCAGTATATTCTAGACTGAATCGGTCAGGCATGATGAAGTCTAATTGTGCTGTTGCAAGTTGTCGTTCCCGCCCAAGAGCATCCTCGAACATGAAGTCGAGCTTTGGTCCGTAAAAAGCAGCCTCTCCTTCTATTCGTTTGTATGGAAGAGAAAGTTTTTTAGCTACAGATTCAAGCTCTGCTTCTGCTGTATCCCATAAAGAACTATCGCCAAGATATTTGTCCAAATTTTCAGAGTCTCGAACAGAAAGAGAAACCCAGAATTTTCCTTCTTCAAACATCCCAAGCGATGTATAAAATTCTTTTATAACAAGAGTAATATTTTCAATTTCTTGGCTAATCTGATCTGGACGACAGAATACGTGACCATCGTCCTGTGTAATTGAGCGTACTCGAGCGAGACCGAGGAGTTCTCCTGGCTGTTCGTCTCGATATACCATCGTTGTTTCGGCAAAACGAATCGGAAGATCTTTGTAACTGCGCATACGGCTTGCGTATATTTGTGTATGATGAGGACAGTTCATAGGCTTCATGACAAACTCCGTATCACTTTTACCTTTTACTTTAAACAGTTCATCACCAAATTTGTCCCAGTGTCCCGATGTTTCGTATAAATCTTTTTTGGTGATATGCGGAATAGTTACTTTTTGAAATCCGAATCGACTTTGTATTGAGCTAATTTTATCTACAATCAAATCTCGAATGAGGGTTCCTTTTGGGGTGAAGAGTGGAAGTCCAGAGCCAACAAGGTCTGAGAAAGTAAATAGGTCGAGCTCTTTACCGAGTTTCCGGTGGTCGCGCGCCTCAGCTTCTTTTTGTTGTGTAAAGTATGCTTCAAGCTCTTCTTTTGTAGAAAAAGCGAGCCCATAAATACGAGTGAGCATTGTATTCTTTTCGTCTCCTCGCCAATATGCACCAGCAATACGGTCGAGTACAAATGCATCAGCAGGTATTGCCTTACTAAGATTATCACTATGTCCACCTCGACAGAGGTCTGTGAATTCACCAGATGTGTAGAGAGTAATTTTTTCTCCTTTTTCTGCAAGCTCGTCGATAAGTTCTAGCTTATATTGATTGTCTTTGAAGTATTCTCGGGCTTCGTCCGCGCTCACCTCACGTCCTTCAAAAGAAGTCCATGTAGAAAGAATGTCTTTCATCTTTCTCTCAATCTTTTCAAGATCCTTTTCGTTTATAGGGGTAGGGAATTCGAAGTCATAATAAAAGCCGTTTTCAATAGCAGGACCAATTGTAGGCTTTGTTTCCGGGTATAGTTCTTTTATTGCAGCTGCGAGCAAGTGAGCAAGTGAATGACGAATGTGTTCCATATAGGGCTATATTAGCAGGTTTTTACAATGCTTTAAACTATCCTGTTTTATAAGGTTTTCACCTTGTTTATCTTCAAACTCTTTTCACCATTTCTGATAGACACATCTGCTTTTACAGCGATAACTGCTTCGGGAACAAGAATCTCTTTATATGTCTCTAAAATAGAAGGGAAAACAACACATTCGATACTGTCAGTAAGGTCACGTATTTTTATAAATGCCATCTTGTCACCCTTTTTTGTGTGGAGCTCTTTCATTTCCTCGATAATACCTCCGACAATCACAGTCTGGTCAGTTGTACCTGTTTCTTTCACGTGCGTTATTTTTGTATTGCCGTTCTCAAGTTTTTCTCGTACTCGATCAAGTGGGTGTCCTGAGATATAGAGTCCCAGGAGCTCCTTTTCCCATGACAACTTTTCTTCCAGAGTTGCTTCGTCAGTCTTTTTTAAATTGAGACCTGCCCCAACAGCGTTTGCCATATCTCCAAAAAGGGAGTGCTGTCCCTCGTTTGCTTGAGCTTCTTTGTTGTGGGCAAGCAACAGGTCGAGATTGTGGAGCATTTCTCCTCGTTCACCAAGCTCGTCCATCGCTCCAGACTTGATAAGAGATTCAAGTGATTTTTTGTTGAGATTTCTATCTTTTACGCGTTCAAGGAAATCTGTAAGGGATGCAAATTTTCCATTTTTCCTCTCTTCAATAATGGCTTCTGAAATTCCTTTACCAAAGTTTTTAATGGTAGTAAGTCCAAAGCGAATATGCTCTTGCCCTTGCTCATCTTCGACAACAGTAAAATCACTAAAGCTCTCATTTATAGAAGGGGGCAGTACGTCAATATTCATACGCTTACACTCTGTTACCATCTCGGCTACTTTATCGGTATCTCCAGATTCAGATGTAAGCACCGCTGTCATGTAAAGCACTGGATAGTTTGCCTTGAGATATGAGGTGAGGTACGCAATGCGGCCATAACTTGCGGCATGAGCTTTGTTGAAACCATACGCGGCAAATGTTTCGATGGAGTCCCATAGGTCTTGTGTTTGTTTTTCTGAAAGGCCACCAATTTCCATACAACCCTTTGAGAATTTTTCTTTCTGCGCACGCATAACTTCAGGGATTTTCTTACCCATAGCTTTACGGAATTTGTCAGCATCTCCCCATGAGTAGCCGGCAAAGTGTACGGCAATAAGCATGATGTCGTCTTGATAAATAAGGATCCCAAACGTCTGTTCAAGAATATCTTTGAAACGATTATCTATGTAGCGTACTTTTTCTGGGTTATGTTTTCGTTCAATATAGTCGGGGATAAAAGCCATCGGACCCGGACGATAGAGAGCTACCATGGCGTTGATGTCGAAGATGTTTGTCGGCTTCAATTCTTTTAGAAACCGAGTCATACCATCTCCGTTTAATTGAAATGTTGCAGCTGTTTCTCCGCGTGCAAGCATGTCATATGTTTTTTTATCGTCGAGCTTGATGGTGTCTATCTCGAGTTCTTTGCCACGAAGTTTTTTAATCAGCTTCAAAGTATTACCCATGATAGTGAGATTCTTAAGTCCAAGGAAGTCAAATTTCAAAAGACCAACCCCATCTTCTCCAACAGAATGCATATCAAATTGAGTAATGAGTTTCCCTTCACCTTTTGGGTCCCATTGGATTGGAGTATCTTCCATGAGATTATGAGGAGAGATAACAACACCAGCTGCATGGACACCGATATGTCGTGCACACCCTTCAATTTTTTTAGCCATGTCAATAATCTCTCGAGAGTCTCTATCTTCCTTGTAGAGTTGTTTGAGCTCGGGGACTTCTCCCATAGCTCTGTCAATTGTCATGGGGAATCCTTGTGCGCCCATAGGAATGAGCTTTGCAATTCGATCTCCTGCATTATATGAAAACCCAAGTGCGCGAGCTGTATCACGAACGGCACCTCGGGCCATCATGGTACCGAAGGTTCCGATCTGGGCGACATTATCTTTTCCATATTTATTACGAACATATGTAATAAGCTCATCACGTCTGTCATCGGCAAAGTCCATATCAATATCAGGTGCTGATGGTCGTCCAGGGTTTAGGAATCGTTCAAAAGGGAGCCCTAGTTCGATAGGGTCGACGATAGTAATACCGATAAGGTATGAGACAAGAGAGCC
>JAUIHD010000024.1 GCA_030432135.1 bacterium
AGGAAGATTCTTTACATGCTCAAGTACACTTAGTGAAAAGCAAATATCAAATTTTCCAAAACCAGCAATATTTTGATAGGCAAAGTCTTTATGGATTGTTACATTGGGAAGCTCGCCAAAATCTGCGTATGCCTTCTCGTATGAAGGGGTGTAGGGCTCTATACCAGTGTATGTAATAGTTGGGTTTTCTTTTAAAATATCAGTCCAACAATTTGAGGTCCCTGAGCCCATATCGAGTATATTGCTTGTTGGAGTGAGTATTCCTGTTTTAAATAGGCGATCTAGAAAATAAACTTTGGAACTTCCTCTGTGTGGTTTATACATGGACACAATCATACTATATATCGTCTTTTACAAGTTATTATACGTGGTAGTTTCCTTTTTTATACACATGTTTATGTTATCTATGGTTACACCCAGACCAGCAACACGGTCTACGCGTACCCTTGCTCATTTTGTCTATTCCGACACTGATGCGACGCGCTCGGGTCTCTGGTTTTTTAGGAGAGGTGACCCAACAAATCCATTCATTTCGTGCAAGTGGAGTGATATCCTCCCAAATAGCGCCTGCTTTTGGAGATGAGGTAATAGCGTCTTTAAAATCTTTTGGAAGTTTATGGGTTAATTTTTTGGTGGGAGATTTCATTCTATATTTAATTTATATTCATTCATTTTAATGTGACTATATTAAAATAGAAAGAGCGCCGTACCCGAAGGTCGGCGCTCAATAAGTGGCTTAAGTTTCAAGGGCTGCCACCAACCTATTGCGAGGCGCCCTACTTGACGAGCGTCATCGCTTGCTCGAAGAAGGTCTTCGCCTCCGCCGCGATTTCTGTGTCGGGGCAGAGCGCGTCGATGAAGTTGCGCATCTGCATATTCAGCGACGACACTATCTGGGCGGGCATGCCCTGGGTGTAGTCGTGAATCGCGAGTTGAAGCATGATGACGACACCAGACGCCACTTTCCGTTGACCTGCGTGCTCGGTGAGCAGCGGATAAAATCTCTCTTGGATGTGCGGATTGTCGTCCACCTCCAGTAGGCGGGTGAGCATCTCCTCTTTCGAAGGCAAGATAAACGTCTTGTTTGGCACGGTGTTCTCCTGTGTGAAGTTTCGAATGTGCGGTTGGCGCGCCACAATAGCCGCCAAAAACCTACTTTAATCATAATATATATAAAGCCATTTGTCAATATCTAGGAAATGGCTCTATTTATTAATATTTTCCTCCTCTTTTTTGGAACAGGAAGTTTCAATCTGCGGAGAGGGAGGGATTCGAACCCTCGATACCCTTTCGGATATTCCAGTTTTCAAGACTGGTGCAATCAACCACTCTGCCACCTCTCCATCTATTTTATTTTTCTTCAGACTCGAACGAGTTTTCTGTTTCAACCTGGTATCCGCGTGCCACAAAAAAGATATAGTAAATCTCGAGTAATGCAAGCGAACTGATCACAAGTAATGCAATAAACCACTTTTTATGACCTAATCTGGCAGCTTTCCAAAGCGCGACGCCTTTCCAAGGGAGTGTCCATATAATGATAAGGAGTATAACCCCAATGTTGCCAGAAATTTCCATAAATGGTCCGCTCATCATACGAAATTAAGGTAGATGTTGCAATAATAGCGTATGATAGAGCCATGAAGACGTTAGGTATAGATTTTGGCACAAAGCACGTAGGGTTAGCCCTTTCTGATATTGAAGGAAAGGTTGCGTTTCCTAAAAAAACTCTCAATTGGCACCAGGGAATTGTTGATGATATAAAACAGTTCGCAGATGATGAAGAAGTGGAACAGATTGTACTTGGTATACCAAGTAACGTACCAGAAAGCTGGCGAGAAAAAATAATGCTATTTAAAACTGCGCTTGAAGGGGAAGCATTTCATGTGGAGCTTCAAGATGAGTCGTTTTCTTCACACGAAGCACACCAGACTGCTCATGGGCTTGGTCTGAAACTTACCGATACAGATGCGTCTGCAGCTGCACTTATATTACAAAGATATTTAGATAAACAACAATAAAATGGCTACAATAGATGATCTTTCAAAAATAGAAATGAAGGTTGGAACAATTATGAAAGCAGAAGAAATAGAAGGGTCGGACAAACTTCTGCGACTTGAAGTTGATTTTGGCTTTGCTGATCAATCTCCAGAGAATAATCCATTTGAGGTGGACACCAATGATAAAGTGCGGGATGTCCGTCAAGTACTCAGTGGTATTAAAAAATTTGTTTCAGTAGATGATTTGATAGGGAAGCAGTTTCCATTCGTGACAAATCTAGAACCACGGAAAATGATGGGGCTCGAGAGCCAAGCAATGATACTTGGTGCGGGAGATGGGGAAGTGTTTGCACTTTTCAATCCGACAAACAAAGTACCAAATGGTACGAGGTTGAAGTAAGAGACGTTGTAATTATGGCATTAGAAGCTACACATATTAGATTTGCACTGGACACACAAAATTTATTTGGTGTTGAGGACATTAATAAGTATGTTTCTGGCAGTATTTATCCCGACAGTCGTTATGCTACAGGGATTGATCGCATACTCACTCATGATGATTCACAAATACTTGAAGATTTCTGGGAAAATAATGATTTTCGAAAAGGTTGGGCTAGTCACTTGCTTTACGACAAAATTCAATTTTCTGTTCATGCAGAATGGTTTAGAGACATTCTAAAAGAGAGTGATCCTAAAATGACAGGTGAGGAAGATTGGATTATTCGAACTGCGTTGAAGATATTGCAAGACATTGATGATTTACAACATTTTGACATTAGGCAATATTTGGGGGCACTTAATTATATTGAAGCACCAAACGGCGAGGATGAAGCCGAAGTTAAAAAATACAATCAACTTTTTATCAATATATACAAAGATGCACCAAATGTATCTATAGAGGATCTAGAGAAGATGTGGACTGATTGGAACGTGTCACCAGAGGTTGCTACAAAAATGCGTAACAAAGCTTATGAGATTCAGGCAGATAAAAGACTTATGGGATTGATAGTGAATGTATACAAAGAAACAATGGTGCGTAAAGATAAATTCTATAATAAATATTGTACAGGAGAACTGTCAAAATAGTGTACTTAAATTATCTCTCTACCAGGACGCTTCACTATCGAAAGCGTTGGAAACCCATGGTTTTCCAACGCTCGCAAGCTCGCTGCCTTCCTCCACGGGAAACCCCTAGTTTCCCGACCCCTTCCGAGGTTCGATTCCACAGAAAATATTGTAAAAACAAAAACACCGGGTAAACCGATGCTTTTGTTTTTACATGCCCCCGCGAGGAATCGAACCTCGAATAACGGCTTAGAAGTCCGTAGTTATATCCATTTAACTACAGGGGCGAATAATGACATTTATACCATAAATAGTTGCTATTTTAATAGTTTTTTCGTATGCTTTCGTTGAATCGGGCGATTAGCTCAGTTGGTAGAGCAGTTCGTTTACACCGAAAAGGTCAGGGGTTCAAGTCCCTTATCGCCCACCAGATACAAAAGCATCAGATCAAACCTCTGGTGCTTTTGTCTCAAAATATTATGGAAATGATGCAGAAAAAAGTAGGAGTAAGTATACCAACATGGGGTCTTTTTCTTATCGGGGTATTTTCTATTGTTGGAGTACTTTCGCTTGCATCTACTTTTGTAAACCAGATTGATCCATATGCGTTACCTGATGACTTAGTGGTTTATGGGACAAAAGAGTTTCAATATGGTCCACAACCTGTTCTATCTGATCCCGATTATTTCAAAACCGTAAAAGAGAAAATGATCATTGAGAAAGTGAGTTTTATCGAGGCAGACCTTTCTAATATGAAATTGACTCTATATGAAAAGGGAGAGAAGGAGATAGAAGTCGACATTGCTACCAAAGGACGTGAAGGATCATGGTGGGAAACGCCGGCTGGAATTTACAAAATCGAATCACGAAAAGAAAATCACTTCTCTTCATTTGGTCATGTTTATCAGCCATATAGTCTTGCATTCCAAGGAAACTTCTTTATTCACGGGTGGCCGTACTATCCAGATGGTACTGATGTACCCAGAACATATTCTGGTGGATGTATTCGCCTAGAGACAGAAGACGCGGAAGCGATTTTTGCTCGAGCAGAAGTCGGGATGCCTGTACTTGTTTTTGAGGAAGATTTTGGGGGAGATAAATTTGAATATAGCGAAAGACTTCAAGGGGTAACCGCACATACATATTTTGCAGCAGATCTTGGAAATAATTTTGTCTTTGCGTCTGAAAATGCAAACAAGCAGGTCTCTATTGCCTCTATCACTAAACTCATGTCTGCAGTTGTAGCAACTGAATACATAAATATAGAAAAGGAAGTACTGATTCCTTCTGATCTCTCAACAACCTCTATCCCACGTCTTATTCCAGGCGAAAATCATTCTGTGTTTTCTCTACTTCACCCTTTGCTTCTTGAGTCCTCAAACGAAGCGGCCGAAGTTATTGCAAATAGTATTGGTGAGACTTGGTTTGTCGATAGAATGAATGTAAAGGCTCAGTCTATAGGTCTCACGAATACAAAGTTTGCCGATGCATCTGGTAAGAGCTCTGGTAATATTTCTACTGCAGAAGATTTATTTAGACTTGCAAAATATTTGTACAACAATCGAAAATTCATTCTGTCGCTTTCAATGGATAGACTCGGTTTCAATGTCTACGGTGATCCATCGTTTACTAATCTCGTGAATCTTAATGATATCCCACGTCTGTCGCACAGTATGGTTGGTGCAAAAGTTGGCGATAGTACAAGCGCTAAAGAGACGATGCTTGTTGTGTTTGAACTTCCTATTCAAGGAGAGACCCGACCAATTGCTGTTGTGGTACTCGGATCTACCGATAAAAAAGGAGATGTAGAGAAAATTGTTAACCATATTCTTGCTCGATATTAAATATGGAACACATAGAAGTGTTATATGAAGATGGCGGAGTACTCGTACTAAATAAACCCGCAGGACTTCTTGTACATACAGATGGTCGTAGTAAAGAGAAGGCACTCACCGATTGGATTCTTGAAAATTACCCTGACCTTGCGCATGTTGGCGAAGAGGAAAGATTATCAACTGGTGAGGTCATCATGAGACCGGGAATAGTGCACAGAATAGATAGGGACACTTCTGGAGTTATTGTAGTTTGTAAAACTCAGGAAAGCTTTTTGTATATCAAGAATCTCTTTCAGACAAAGCAAGTAGAAAAAGTATATAAAGCATTTGTCTACGACAACATTAAAGAAGAGCAGGGCATTATCGATAAACCGATTGGGAAGAGTCCAAAAGATTTCAGACAACGGTCGGCAGAAGACAACGCTCGAGGAGAGTTGCGGGAAGCCGTAACAGAATGGAAACGGATATTATCAATAAAAAAAGCGGCATTATTAGAAGTGAGGCCCAAAACAGGTCGAACACACCAAATAAGGGTACATTTGAAGTATATAGAACACCCTATTATTGCTGATCCGCTCTATGCATCTAATAGAGAAAAGTTGCTCGGGTTTAAACGCCTTGCGCTTCATGCGCATAGTATCTCCTTTATAAATATTTCTGGGGAACCTGTGTCAGTTAGCGCTCCATACTCTGAAGACTTTAAAGAAGCCATTACCCGCATAGAAGAGATTGCCAAACAAGAGACCTTGTGATAATCTGTCTCCGTTATGACACAAGTCATTTCTCCAGTAAATATAAAAGAACGAGCAGCACTCGACGTACGAGCGGGGGATACTGTTCGTGTACACCAGAAAATCCAAGAGAAGGGGAAGACAAGAATCCAGTTATTCGAAGGTCTTGTACTTGCAGTGAAGCACGGAAAAGAAGCAGGGGGTACATTTACCGTACGACGAACAGCAAGTGGAGTTGGTGTAGAAAAAGTATTTCCAATCTATTCTCCAATGATAGATAAGATTGAGATTGTAAAACGATCAAAGGTGCGTCGAGCAAAGCTTTACCACATCAGAGATAAAGCAGCTAAGGAAATTCGCCGACAAATGCGAAACATTCGAGAACTTCCTGATATGCCAGATATTCCTGAAGAGGAAGAAGTGGTAGCAGAGTCAGAGGAAACTCCAGTAGAAAATGCACCAGAACAAACAGAGGTGGTTGCAGAGGTAGCAGAATCGCCAGCTGCTGAGGAAACTCCAAGCGAAGAAAGTACAGAAGAAACAAAATAAAAATCTCCGGCTCGTCGGGGATTTTTATTTTTAGATTGAAACTTTTTTATATCTTGGATATGATACGTCGGTGCTTATGCCCAGGTGGCGGAACTGGTAGACGCGCACCCTTGAGGGGGGTGTGCCCATATGGGTGTGGAGGTTCAAATCCTCTCCTGGGCACCAATCGAAAATAAGCGGAGTATTTTATACTTCGCTTATTTTCATTTAAGGTGTCTAGGATTTGGACCAGAAGGATTTAGAAATTTTAAGGTTTTACATTTGTACTATGCAAAGTCGTCCATACTTTCCCTTTTTCAATTTCCCGTTTCGTTATAATGATTCCATTCTGCGCGCTTCTCTCATATGCGCATGCGCCAGGCCCCTGCTTTCCTTGATCAGTTGCGTCAATCCATGCTCTCACTTTTAAGGCTCCATTTTCATGAGTTGCGAGATATGGTGTATCAAGTGAACCTACTTCAACCGCACGGCACCCGTAATGTATAAAATCAGTTCCGTTTACATGTTCATCCGGTGAAGTGATCAGAAGGATTTCTCCATTTTTTCCTTTGGCGAAATCTATTTGACTTA
>JAUIHD010000025.1 GCA_030432135.1 bacterium
CTATGAATAAATATCGGACCAATAATATTATCGATAAGTCCTACAATAAATATGCCCCACAAAAGAAGTCCGATGCCTGAATAGTACATTCCTGTAACAAGTTCATACACAGATATTGGGACAATCATAAGCATTGGTCCAATAAGCGGCAAGATAGCGATAATAGAAGTAATAACTGCAAGCAAAAGCGCATCGCCTATTCCGAAGATCTTGAAACCTATATAGGCTACAAAGCCCTGTGTGATGCCTACAATAATCCTACCAGAAACGACAGCGCGCATAATGGATGCGACCTCTTTCCCTATTTTCTTATCTATAGTGTCAGCAAGAGGACTTGTATATAGGACGCCTTCGTAGAGCTTGTGACCATCTTTGAGCAGATAAAACAGTGAAAGTGAGAGAATGGCGATGCTAATTACCCAACTGATAATGTTGGCAAAAAGACCTTGTACGTTTTCGGCCACCCATTTGAGACCATTTTCAATATAAACTCCCATTTTTTCCACAGAGATAGTTCCTTGCTTATAAACAGGTATTTTGTCGGCAATAAGATTGTCAAAACGCACAATTGCGTCGTTTATACCGACAGTCCTCGTATCAAGAGATGAAGCAAACGAGATAGATTCTTTTACTACAAGACCGCCAATGAGTGATATTGGAATAATAACAACCAGCAACACAAGTACCGTAGTAATGAAGGCGGCCAAATTATCTTTTTTGACACTTCTTTTTAATTTCTTATAGAGCGGATAAGAGATAACAGCAAGCACCGTTGCCAAAAATATCTCCGCAAGAAATGGTTTGAATATAAAGAATCCAAGGACAAGTCCAAAGAGTAGTGCGAAGCTGACCCATATAAGTCGTATATGTTTCTCTGATTTCATTGTTGTAATTGTATCAAAGAATGCAGAGGCTTACAGACTATTTCTGTGATTGTTTTTGATAGAGAAATAAGAGCAAAGTGAAGTAAAGAGAAGAATGGTAAATGACATCATAGGTATAGTAATAAAACCAAGCACCACAATATCTACATTACTACACGAATCAATACTTCCTGGTTCACAGAAAACTGAAGGTGTAGAAGTTGTCTGTATTAGAATATGATAAATACTTATAAGTAGACCGATAATTGAAAGTGTAAGTACGGATCGCCAGATATCTTTTATTTTGTATGTATATGCAGTGAGCAAAATAACCGGTATCGGAAAAATAAAAATTCTTTGATACCAACAGAGAAGACATGGTTCAAAATAAAACACATGAGAGTATATAAGGGAGCCGAGCGTAGCGACCAGTGTCACCAACATACAGAAAGGCAGACTGTAGTTTTTAAACAATTCACTTTTATATACAAAGGGTACACTGATAGCTGACAGAAAAAGGATAACAGTACCGAGCCCAAGAATAATATTAAATATTTCCATACGAATTTTTCTCTTTTTTATTTTTTAGATATAGATAAATTAAAGCACACAGTCCAGTAACAGCAATAACAAGAAGTGCGACTTTTTCCCACCTGCCTATTATTTCAGCATACTCAAGATACACCTCCCCCACTTGCCACCCAACAAAACCAAGGATGGCCGCACGAACCAAGGTTCCAAGAAAAGACATGGTCAGGTACGGAACTACCGGCATGCGTGCGATACCGGCACCGAGCGCAATGACTACCGCAGGTACGATGGGTACAATACGCGCAATCAGTACAGAGATAGTATCTCTGTTGTTCTTTTGAAAAAAGGTACGCGCCTCTTCGAGGCTATTTTCGGTAACACCGAAAATAGCGCCCCATTTTATGAGAATTGTAGTACCGACATAACGAGCAATTGAATACACTACAAGTGACCCAAAAGAAACCCCAACTGCTGCGGGAAGAGCGACATTATACATAAGCGACCAGAGCATGCTTATACCCACAGCACCTTCAACAAAAAGAAACCCGCCCCCAAGCATCACTACCGCAGAAGGAATAGGGGCAATAATTTCTTCAATTAAAGATGCGATTAGTACCCCAAAAGGACCAAGAGGTAAAATATGTGTCTGTAAAAAAATTACGACGCCATGAATCATGTGTTTATTCTACGACTTTCCACCCGTCTTTAACATGGTCTTCAACTTTTTTGAATTTCACTTCTTTCTTTTCGTCCCCTTTTTCCATCATCACTTTTTCATTCCGTCCAATTTTCTTCTCAGCAACATACCCTTCTGCTTGATTCAATATTTTTTCAGCCTGCTCTCGAGCACGCGCCATTTCTTCTTGTTCATGCGTAAGTAATCCTGCCCCAACTCGCGGAAGCACATTTTTTATTTGCACTTCAATAGACTCTTCCATTTCTTTAAAGATGCGAAGTCCTTCTTTTTTGTATTCAACCAATGGATCATGCCCGCCATATGCACGAAGATTTACACTTGAACGTAAGTAGTCCATCGTCTCAAGATGTTCAACCCAAAACATATCTGTTGTTTCAAGTATTGCTCGACGTGCAACAGCAATAAATCTTTCACCCACCTGTTGGCGATGACTTATAAGTACCTCTTTTTCTTGCTCCGTAGCAGTATTGAAAACTTCTTCTATATATTTTTCAATATCTGCATCGGTTCCCTCAAGCATTAAGCGCCGCCTATTGTAGACCGTTTGTCTTTGCTGGTTGATCACATCGTCAAATTCGAGCACATGTTTTCGCGCATCAAAGTTGAACCCCTCAATCTTCTGTTGTGCACCTTCAAGTGATCGTGTAATGAGTTTATTTTGGATCGGTTCATCCTCAGGAATTTTAAATGTTCCCATCATTGCCTTTACCCTATCTCCTGCAAAAATGCGCATGAGTGAGTCCTCCAATGAAACAAAAAATTGTGTTTCTCCAGGATCACCTTGACGCCCAGATCGTCCCCGAAGCTGATTGTCGATTCGTCGTGCCTCATGACGCTCTGTACCAAGCACAAAAAGACCACCGAGTGTTTTTACCTCTTCGTATTCTTCATTGGTTGCATTTGGACCACCAAGCTTAATGTCAACACCACGACCAGCCATGTTGGTAGCAATAGTAACCGCCCCCTTTTTACCAGCCTCTGCAACAATTTCTCCCTCGTGCTCATGGTTCTTAGCGTTAAGCATTTGGTACTTAATACCTTCTTTCTTCAAGAAATCAGCGAGGAGTTCATTTTTCTCAATAGAAACTGTACCAATAAGTACCGGCTGTCCTTTTCGGTTTCGTTCTGTAACTTCTCGAGCAATTGCTTTCCACTTACCTTTTTCAGTTTGGAAAATGTAATCATGGTTGTCTATACGAGCAATCGGCTTATTGGTAGGTATTTCGATCGTATCAAGTGTATACACTTTGTAGAATTCTTCGGCAGAAGTAAGTGCGGTACCCGTCATACCTGCAAGCTTGTTATACATTCGAAAATAGTTTTGATATGTGATAGAAGCATAGGTCCGAGATTCTTCTTTTATAGAAACCCCTTCCTTTGCTTCAATCGCCTGGTGAAGCCCTTCAGACCATCGCCGCCCCGGCTGTAATCTCCCGGTAAATGGATCAACAATCACCACTTCATTATTTTTGACCACATATTCCTGATCATTTCTATAGAGCGCACGCGCCTTAATAGCTGTTTCGAGATGGTGTACATATTTAATACCTCCTTCAGAATAGATATTTTCCATTCCAAGTGCCTGCTCTGCCTTAGTAATACCTGAGTCTTTTACTTTTATAGACTTGTGCTTTTCATCAACTTCATAATCAACATCCTGTTCAAGAGTTCGTGCAATATCGGCAAACCTTACATACAAGTCTTCAGAACGACGAGTTGGTGCAGAGATAATAAGTGGAGTTCGTGCCTCATCAATCAAAATAGAGTCGACCTCGTCGACAATGGCAAAATGGTGACCTCGCTGCCGTAATTTCTCTTTATCATATTCGAGGTTGTCTCTGAGATAATCGAAGCCAAACTCTTGGTTTGTACCATATGTAATATCAGCCGCGTATGCTTCCTGACGTGAGACAGGCCTAAGAAACTCAGTCACCACTTTGTATGACCCTTCCTCGTCTCGCTCTTCATCTTTTTCTACATGAGTCTTGTCATATATAAATGACTCACCATGATTTACCACACCAACTGTAAGACCAAGCGCTTCGTAGAGTTGTCCCATCCATACAGCGTCACGACGAGAGAGATAATCGTTTACCGTGATAACATGTACCCCTTTTCCAGTAAGTGCATTAAGATAAACTGGTAATGTACCAACAAGCGTCTTACCTTCTCCCGTTTTCATCTCAGCGATCCCTCTTTCATGCAATACAACCCCACCGATAAGTTGTGTATCGAAGTGACGCATGCCAGTAGTTCTTTTTGACATCTCTCGTACTGTCGCAAATGCTTCTGGAAGAAGCTCATCGAGAACCACCCCCTCTGTGATTCTCTTTTTAAATTCTTCTGTTTTCTGTCGAAGTTCGTCATCAGAGAGCACAGAAAATCCCGCTTCAAGTGCG
Source organism: bacterium (assembly GCA_030432135.1). Classification (GTDB taxonomy): domain Bacteria; phylum Patescibacteriota; class Minisyncoccia; order Phycocordibacterales; family 1-14-0-10-42-12; genus 1-14-0-10-42-12. The sequence goes on from JAUIHD010000025.1 coordinate 4,491, forward strand.
TTTATGTTCTCGACGATTTTTTTATGCCGAGACAGCTTATCGAGGCCTAATATACGTGATATAAAGCTCATAAAGTGCCCTATTATAACACAAAACAAAGAAAAACAGCTCGTCTCGGCAACGGGCTGTTTTTCTTTGTTTTATCGCTTCTTTCGGCGAGCGGTAGTCTTTCGCTTAGGAGCTGCTTTCTTCTTTGTAGTTTTCTTTGCAGCTGTCTTTCGCTTAGGAGCTGCTTTCTTCTTTGTAGTTTTCTTTGCAGCTGTCTTTCGCTTAGGAGCTTTTTTTGCAGGCATGTTAGAAAAGTTTTGACACTTAAATTTATTTTTAATATTTTGAGATCATTCAATAAAAATTTTATTGATGTTCGACCTATTTAAATTATCTCTCAAAAAAAGTTTGCAACAATGTTTTTTTAAAAAAATTTGTGGATAACTTTTTTCTTTTTATTTTTTGCAAACCTCACAAAAATTTTTTACAAAAAGTTTTTTACAAAATAAAAACTCCTCAAAACAAAAACGAGCAGAAAAGTTTCTGCTCGTTTTTGTTTTCTGTTCACACACGGCCAACGGCGGCTATCTCCATACAAATGTCTTTTGTGAGTGCGAGCCGTTGACCATGTCTAAACAGAAGGCGCTCACACATACCCTAGATTAGAAAAAAAATATAGAAAAGTAAACCCTAACCAAATGCTTTATATAAAACGCAAAGCCCCGCCAAAGGCGGGGACTTGCGCAGACATTCGATTGCATAGAGTTACCTATATGCACTCACAAGTATAATTATTACATAATTTACCAAATAATGCAAGTTTTTGTTTTAAATAGCCCCTGATTGGATATCTTGAATAAATTTTTCACCCTGTTCTTTAAACTGAGGTTCAGCCTGCACAGCTTCCTGGAGCACAGATATAGCCTGTGCTTTATCACCTAACTCAACATATGTGGCCGCAAGAGAAACGTAGTTCTGAATATTTTTTGGATCATTTTGTATGCGAAGACGCCACAAATCCGCAAGCTCACTAAAGCGACCTGTACCCGCGTACACTTGGATTATTCTCTCATCTGTATATAAGAAATCCTCTGGAAGTGTTTTAAGAAGTTCCTGCTCAAGCCCTCTATCACCTACAAGCATTGCGCCAATCGCATACACTTGGCGAGCCTGCATAAAGTCTGTCTCTAGTTCAAATGCTTCTTTTAGAATTCCGAGACCCTCTTCATTGTTCCCGTTAGCAATATGTGCGAACCCGAGTTCAAAAAGAATAATTTGTTTTTGTGGTGAGATCTCCGCAGCCCTTGTAAGAAATGCGAGCGCCTGTTCAGCAGCTCCAATATTTGAATAGAAAACACCAATCGCATAGAAGAGCCGTGCATCACGTGGACGTCGCTCAACTTCTTTGTTTATTGCAGCAGTAAGTACTTCAAGGTATTCCTGTTTCGCTTCATCTGATGCATTTGGACTTTGTAAGAATGCAGTCGCATTAACCATCATCTGCTCTACTATCTCCGGTGTTGCAAAGGTATCTTTCTCGAGAGAAGACTTAAATGCTTCGAGTACTGAATCTGCAGTTTGCCCTGGTGTTAATGCCCTGATTAATTGTTGTCCAGCAGTAATAGGTTTTATATTTACGATATATATACTACATATCAAAACGACAGCTGTCCCAATCTTAGCAAAGGTTATTACTGCACTGCTCGCAGTTTTATCTCCAAACATGACCTCACCTTTTTTACTGTTGCCCGCTGTGAAGAATGCAAGTG
>JAUIHD010000026.1 GCA_030432135.1 bacterium
GCCATGTGTATGGAGCACGCCCTTTGGTTTGCCTGTTGTACCACTGGTATAGAGGATGAACAGAGGATCTTCAGCGTCCATCACTTCGGTTTCAACTTTAGTAGTGGCAATTGTCGTACTGATAGTCGGTGCGATGATCGCTTCCGCTTTAAAGCGATTGACAGAGCGTGTCTCCAAGAAGATCGGTCTGGACAAAGCGCTTGACGCGGCCGGAGTAGACGATATTACTGAAAAGGCCGGTTATAAGCTTAGTGCCGGAGTATTTATTGGTACGCTGGTTAAATGGTTTGTCTTGTTGGTATTCTTTATTGTGGCCTTGGACATACTACGCTTGAGTGAGGTAACCACCTTCTTGAGGGATGTGGTCATTGGTTACTTACCACAAGTGATCGTTGCGGTGCTTATACTTATGGTGGCGGTGATTATTGCCAATGCTGTTAGGGGTACTGTGGTGGCTTCCACCAAATTGGCTGGTATGAAAAGACCTGACCTGTTTGGAAAGGTGGCTTATGTAGCTATTATTACCTTGGCAATCCTAGCGGCTCTCAACCAGCTAAACATTGCTTCAGAACTTATCCAAACACTTTTTACTGGTATTGTCTTTGCTATCTCACTGGCCCTTGGTCTATCCTTTGGTCTCGGGGGACGAGAAGCGGCTACAAGAGCGATCGACTCAGTTACACGAAAGCACTAATTCTTGTTGCAGATTAAAAATAAAAACAACGTCCATTCTTTGGGCGTTGTTTTTATTTAATAAGTTAGGGCAGGGTGGGTTCATTTTTCTGCATTTTTCCAAAATCTGATGCAGTGTGGCGCGACAAACAACGCTAAAAATCCTTGTGTATAAGAGTGTGAATAACTGTGTAGACAAGTGGCGTTTTTTGATCACATTAAACGCTTGACTTTATTTTTCATTCGTATAGAATAGCGATCACGTGTTTATGAGTTTTGGAGATAGATCAGCATCGTAGCAAGTATTCGCATTAGCGTTTCTACTTGCCGCGAGAGTGCGGTTTTTTTATTCAAACTCAAGGAGACATGTGATCATTGAAAATCACATATTCTAAGGAACAGATTGATAAGGTCTGTTCCAAAAAGTCCACGCGTGTTCGACGCGCGCGTGGCAATGGTGCGCAAAACCGCTTGCGGTTTTGCGTGCTGTAGGTAAACCGATCTCATGTGTTAAGACAATGCCGTAAGGTGGGTCTTTTCGTCCACATGAGATCAAACACAATGCTCGGTGAGAAAAATGCTTTTGCATTTTTCTCACCGAGCAACGCCTCTGTTTGAATTACTGTATTTTTTCAAACAGAGGCAAAACACTCAAAAATTGTACAGCGGTGTACAAAAGTTTTTGTGAGGAAGATTGTGATCGTATTTATACGGTGTGCAGTGTTCCTCGTAGGAATGTAAGGGTGTATGGTGGATGCCTAGGTTTTAAGAAGCGATGAAGGACGTGATATGGCTGCGATAAGTTTCGGTAAGGTGCCAAATAACCTTTGACCCGGAAATTTCCGAATGGGGAAACCCCACTGTCATCGGCAGTGACCCTTGTATGAGGGAGCGTACGCAGGGAAGTGAAACATCTCAGTACCTGTAGGAATAGAAAGCAATAGACGGAACTTTCTGTCTGAACGGATCCCAGCTGCAGATTTGCGGTTGTTTGATCCAAGCTTTGTAAGATCATGTATGTGGTTTTGCAACGTTTAGTGGCAAGTAGCTGCAAATCTGCAGCTGGGGCCATTACGTTTAGGCAGAAGGTTCTTGCGATTCCCTAAGTAGCGGCGAGCGAAACGGGAACAGCCCAAACCGTACGTATTTATATGTACGGGGTTGTAGGGTAAAGACGGCATTTAGTTGCGAAGAGTTACAAATTGTATATATAGGAAAATGTACTGGAAAGTACGACCCTAGAAGGTAATAGTCCTGTATTCGAAATATATACAACTCTTTGGTCTTTATTCCTGAGTAGTTCGAGACATGAATAGCTCGAATGAATCTGCCAGCACTAACTGGTAAGGCTAAATATTCTTAAAGACCGATAGTGAACAAGTACCGTGAGGGAAAGGTGAAAAGAACCCCGGAGAGGGGAGTGAAATAGATCTGAAACCATACATCTACAAGGAGTCGATCTGGTTGCTAGTTCCTGGTGAGCTGGTAGCTGGTAAAATAAGTTAATGAAAAAAAGTTACAAAGATTTAGAAGTTTATAAACGTTCTTATGTGCTCGCTTTGCGAGTACATAAGTTATCTTTAGAGCTTCCGAAAGAAATTCAATTTGATTTGGCAGATCAAATTCGCCGGTCGTCACGTTCAATTCCAGCAAATATTGCTGAGGGTTATGGACGGAACAAATCATCAAAAGATATTTTGAATTTTGTGCGTACAGCACTCGGATCTAACGATGAAGTCTTGTTTAATCTTGAATTTTTGAAGGATGTTGATCTGCTCAAGCAAGTTGAGTATGAGTCACTCCGTAATGAATATATTGTTTGCGGTAAGCAACTTACCCAACTAATCAAATACTTAACCAGCAACTAGAAAACTAGAAACTAGCAACCAGTACGGCGTGCCTATTGAAGAATGAGCCGGCGAGTGTACCTTTGTCCTTTGTCTAAGTGGTAACCCCACGGAGGCACAGTGAAAGCGAGCGTTAATAGCGCGAATATAGGGCAGGGGTACGACCCGAAGCGGGATGAGCTTGCCATGAGCAGGGTGAAGCGACTGTAATAGGTCGTGGAGGCCCGAACCGGTTGGCCGTACAAAACCATCGGATGACTTGTGGTAGGGAGTGAAAAGCTAATCGAATTCCGTAATAGCTGGTTCTCTCCGAAACAGCTTTAGGGTTGGCGTCGTGTGGTCCCTCTGGGGGTAGAGCACTGGAAAGAACAAATAGGGGGAAACCTCGTTGTTCTTATCAAACTCCGAATACCAGTAGGTTATAGCACGGCAGTTAGACTATGGGGGAGAAGCTCCATTGGTCGAAAGGGAAACAGCCCAGATCGCCAGTTAAGGTCCCTAAATATATGCTCAGTGCAAAGTGAGGAGGTGAGGATTCCTCAACAGCCAGGAGGTTGGCTTAGAAGCAGCCATCCTTTAAAGAAAGCGTAACAGCTCACTGGTCGAGAGTCCTTGCGCCGAAGATGATCGGGGCTCAAGCATATTACCGAAACTGCGGATTTGTAGGCTTCATTGAGGAAGTAAAAAGAGGAGAAAAAAGTGAGTACAAGTTTAGCAATACAAATAGTATTATCTAAAAATGGTCCAGAATTAAGTACTTCTGGGATGATTGCAGTATTTGTAGCGTTTGCAGTATTTATAGTTTTTATGATTTGGGTATTTCCATGGATAAGTGATAAGATCGGTGCTTTCCTTGATCCTGAAAACCCAAATTATCGTAAAAGTATAAAAGAAATGGAAAACGAGTAATCTAATTAAAATTTTGATTATTCACAATTAATTTCTGTGAAAAATTGTGAATAATCTCTTCAATGAAGCCTACAAGTGGTAGGAGAGCGTCCTTCTCTGCGATGAATTCAAGGCGTGAGCCAAGATGGAGCGAGGAGGAGTGAGAATGCCGGCACAAGTAACCGCAAGACGGGTGAGACCCCCGTCCGCCGAAATACCGAGGTTTCCTTTGCGATGGTGATCAGCGAAGGGTTAGTCGGTCCTAAGGGGATCCCGAATGGGGGACTCGATGGATAGCAGGTTAATATTCCTGCACACTGCTATGTTCCTATGGAGGGACGGAGCGTTGTACTCAAAGCATCTTATTGGATTGGTGCTGGAGCGCTGAGGAGGTCATGTAGGCAAATCCGCATGGCAATACTCCGAGGCGAGTCTGAAGGTGCGACTTCGGTCAAGCCGATTTGAGGAGCACGCTTCCGAGAAAAACTTCGTTTGGGTTAAGCATAGTGGTTCCGTACCGCAAACCGACACAGGTGGTAGAGTCGAGAAGACTAAGGCGAACGAGTGAGAGGTCCTCAAGGAACTCGGCAAAAAAGCGACCGTAACTTAGGGATAAGGTCCGCCCAGCCCTAGATTTGGGGTATACAGAATTATGTACGCAATGTACGTTATTCAAAACGATGTAACTAAAGAAATTTACATCGGATATACTTCCAATCTCAAAGCAAGATTGAGAAATCATAACGGTAGTGGTAAAAAAGCCACTACGCGACATGATGGAACTTGGCATTATATTTACATCGAACTTTTTCGAAGTAAGGATGATGCAGAAGAGCGTGAAAAAAAGTTGAAAGCACACTGAAGTGCAAAACAAAAACTTCTATTACGACTTCGAAAAAGCTTGCTTTGAGCCCCAAATCTAGGGCTGGGCCGCAGCGAAAGATTTCCTGCCGACTGTTTAACAAAAACACAGCTCCCTGCGAACTCGCAAGAGGATGTATAGGGGGTGACGCCTGACCTATGCTGGAAGGTTAAATACGGGGGGTCCAATGTATTTATATGTTGGGCTGGACTGTATAAGCCCCAGTAAATGTCAGCGATAACTATAATCGTTCTAAGGTAGGGCACATTTCTTCGGAAGTGCGTCCTACGGACTAGAACGATTGTAGGGTTAAACAGCCTAGCCATAGTTACCTTCCTTGCAGAAATGCAAGAATTGTCCAAATGCAACCAACAAGAGACCAAATGTTGCACACCTTAACATTCAATTTATTGAGATGATGGTGAAGATAGAGTCCTATTGTGCACGAATGAGTAAAGGCTCGTTCATGTAAGAAGGAAAAATAGAGCGTATTTCCTTGTCGGGTAAGTTCCGACGTGCACGAATGGCGTAACGAGTGGGAAACTGTCTCGAGGACCTGCTCGGTGAAAATACAATCCCGGTAAAGATGCCGGGTACCTGCAGTTAGACGAAAAGACCCCAGGAGCTTTACTGTAGCTTCATATTGGGGCTATTGAATTAATGCGTAGTATAGGTGTGAGACTTTGAAGCGGGCTTTCGGGTACCGTGGAGTCGCCAGTGAAATAGCATCCTTTATTTTGGTAGTCTCTAACCAGTCAAGAAAAACTTGATTGAGACAGTGTGTGGCAGGCAGTTTTAGTGGGGCGCTACCCTTGGCGTTGTCATCAGTAATGATGGTAATGCCAAACGTGGCGCCTCCAGAGCAATATCGGAAATGAGATTGAGACCCTCATAGCTCGAAACAAATAAAACGGGGGGCATTCTTCAAATGAAGAATGATACTCAGCTGTATGCTTGAAAGTCCGGTGTATCCGTTGGTACCACATAAATGGTAAAAATCTATACGGTGCGGATAACGAGCAGGGAAGTCCTATGTAATCATAGTGACCCCTCAGAGACTATACGCTGAGACGGATTTGTGTTATTTTTGGCATAAATCTGTAGACATAGTCCAATCTTGCTGGCGACAGTAAGTGCAAGCAATTGCAAACCAATTCATGAATAAATTAGTCGACATCAAGTTAACAGAAGAGCAGCGAGAAATCGTTGTTGGTCTATTGCTCGGTGATGGTCATCTGGAAACTCGTACTAATGGTCGAACCTATCGACTAAAAGTAGAGCATTCAGAAGCTCAACTAGACTACGTTTTGTGGTTGTATGATGTATTCAAAAATCTTTGTGTACAATCCGAAGTATATCGGAGGGTGCGTAGTGATGGTCGAGTAAGTGTTGGTTTTACCACGCGAACAATCGGCAGTTTCCGTTTTTATGGTCAGCAATTTTATACTGATGACAAAAAACGTATTCCGCCTACGATTCATAAACTATTGACTCCGCAAGGATTAGCAATTTGGTTTATGGATGATGGTTCAAGAAAATCAAACAAGCACAAAACATACAACATTCACACACTTGGTTATACCAAAACAGAATTAGAGATGATAAGTGAAAAAATAGAAAATCTCTTTGGTATTAAGGTAACGTTGCATAGACAACGAAATGATTCATGGCGTTTGTACATAGGTAGCAATTCAGCTAGTGCTTTTACTAAGTTGATAGAACCTTTTGTGCAGAAAATTCCTTCAATGTGGAAAAAATTGGTTAATGAAATGCCCAAAAAGTAACGGAGGGGTCTCAAGGTTGGTTAGTCGCGAATGGAAACCGTGACGATAGTGTAATGGCATAAACCAGCTTGACTGTAAGGCGTAGATGCCGAACAGATACGAAAGTAGAGCATAGTGAACCGATGGTCCGCTTTAGATGCGGCCGGAGATTACCCGATAAAAGTTACCCTGGGGATAACAGGCTAG
>JAUIHD010000027.1 GCA_030432135.1 bacterium
GATTCCCTCTGTCTTAACCACCCCACTCTTTAAAAACTTTTTAAGAAGAAAAAATAAAAAGGAACACATACCCTACACATCTTCTTACAAAACTTTTTATATGTACCAATACTATCTACCTCCCCCGTCTTCCCCCACTCTCCTCTAGAGTCGCACAATATTTAATATCAGATATTTATTTCAGAGACAAAAAGTATTGTCTTTCTCCTTTCGAAAACTTCTCAATTGCATATCGAAGCGTAGTGCGTGGCATCTTATGTACATGTTTCTTTAAAAAATCTCTCAGCCTATTCACATTCTTCTTCCCGGCTTCACGAAGCATCCAGCCCGTGGCCTTATGAATCAGATCTTCTTTGTCATCAAGTAATTTTTCTGACATAAGAAATACATCTTCTAAATTGTTGCGCTTAACAAACCCCCAATTTGAGACAATGGCAATACGCCTATCCCACAAACTTTTTGATCTCAAAAGCGTATAAAGTTTTTTCTTATCTCTTTCATTAAACCAATCACCCAGAATATACGGCGCTGAAGTATCAACCAAATCCCAGTTATTTATCCGTGAACGATTTTTTGGTTGTAACATAAAATCGACAACCTTCTTTTGAAGCTTCTGATTCTTCTTCCCTTTTTCGTATTGTTCAACTAAAAGTAGAAGTGCCACATACCTATATTCATGTATTTTTTCTTGTAGCAATGTTTCTATATCAGATAAAGTTGCTCCTGAGAGATAATGCTTTGCTACTTTGCGCATATTGGGTACTGTAACTCCAATAAATTTATCATCCTCTCCGTATTGTCCCTTCCCTGTTTTAAAAAACCAGGCATTAACCTCGGCTCGTTCTTTTGTCGCAAGTTTTTTTAAGTCTTTTTTTATAGACGAAACAACCGTACTCATAAAGACATTATACCCAAAACAAAAACACCCTCATAGAGAGAGTGCTTTTGTTTATGATGTTGCTTATCGCATAGCCAGTTCGTAATGTTCTGGATGCCACTTGCCCCAACACTTTGCAGATGGACGCCATGGGCGTGTTCCCTGTGTTTCGTAAAGGTATCGTGCATATGCAAGGTTACCTTCAAGCGAATAAATGTTGATTCCAAGCTTGTTTGCTGTATCGAGGTGATAGTATTCATTGATCTGCATCACACCTCGGTCGGTTGATACTGCTCTACCCTTTAGTACTTCTCCGTACTCATTGTAGTGTGTGAAATGTGATTCACAGCGCGCAACGTCGATCATCACTGGGATATCAGAGAAATAATGTCTCACGTACTCCTCAGTTGTCATACTTGCCGTATCTATCACTTCCTCCAGGGCAATAGTCTCTTGTACTAGTTCCTTTTGAGAACTAAGTAAACTTGCGTCAATAGAGCCAGTAACAGAAGAAAACATCATAAGAATTCCAACGGTTGTCAGTTGTATTATATGCAGTTGTTAAGGTTTTAATTCTCTCGGCACTGAAATTAAAAAGTCCAGCGGAAGCTGAACTATGTCAAGTATAGCATATCTCACAAGTTTGTCAATGACTTTTTTTAAAATTGTGGTAAAAAAAGCCTTAATGTTAGCCATATTTTAAGCAAAATACATAACACAATTTATTATGTTTTAGTCAAAAGTGTCCCCTGTTCTACCGCCCTATATGGCCCTTTTTGAACCAAGCTTCTAATCCCCGAATGCACATAAGCTAAAAAGTTTCTTTCTGGGTATAATGAGAGGTAATGAACATACATACCCGAAAAAAAATGACCTGGGTCGACACATTTACACCTACCCAGGAGGAGTTAGAGGAGATTACAGAGAAATATAAAATAGACGCGTTTGTTAAAAAGGATGCTCTCTCTCCTACCCCATACCTTTATATAAACGAATACAAAGATTCACTTTATTCAGTCTTTCATTTCCCTGTTTTCCGGATGAGCCACAAAGATGAGAGTCGACAAGAGCTTGATATCGTGCTCAAAAAAGATTTTTTGATGACAATCAGGTACGATTCTATTGAACCACTTGAAGTACTCCATAAGAAGCTTGAAGCCAATGAGAGCCTTTCTCGAAACGAAGACGAAGAAATTCCTGCTCCGGTACTTGCAAACCTTATTCTTCGAGAAATATATCTAGGAGTTATAGACGACCTTGCCTCCTTTTCTGATTGGCTTCGAGATATTGAAGACAGAATATACCATGGAAAAGAAAAAGAGATGGTTGTCGAAATATCCCTTGCATCAAGAGAACTTACTGAATTTCGTTCAAGTGTACACGAACATGAACACCAACTTTCTCTATATCAAGAAATAGGATCACGTCTTTTTGGAGAAGAATTCGAAGAATCTTTTGAGGATGTAGTACGTGCTTTCGAGCAGCTAAGTAGCCAAACAGAGTTTCTTACAGACCTTGTCCGAGAACTTCGCGAAACAAATAACTCTCTTGTCTCAACTAAACAAAACGAAGTAATGAAAGTACTCACCATCCTTGCTTTTATCACCTTCCCTCTTTCGCTCATCGCGTCCATCTTTGGAATGAATACTTCTCATATGCCTATAATAGGAGGAGAAAATGATTTTTGGGTGGTTATGATAATCATGGGCTTTTCTACCATATGTATGTTCGTATATTTTAAATATAAAAAGTGGATATAGCCGCACGTTATGAAAGATATATATCTCCACAACACACTCGGAAATAAAAAAGAGGTTTTTATTCCTCAAAGAAACGAGGATGTAACAATGTACACTTGTGGGCCCACGGTGTACAACTTTGCACATATCGGGAACCTTCGGGCGTATATTTTTGCAGATGTGTTGAGACGAACAATAGAATCAACTGGCTCACGAGTAACCCAAATAGTGAATATCACAGATGTGGGACATCTCACGAGTGATAGTGATACTGGAGACGACAAAGTCGAGAAAATGGCTAAAAGTCAGGGTAAGTCTGCGTCAGACATTACAAGTTTTTATACAGGTGCGTTTCTTAAAGATATACAAGAACTCAATATAGAAGTTGCAGCAGAATATCCAGAGCACTTCCCTAAAGCTACAGATTATATACAAGAACAAATTGACTTTATAAAAGAGCTTGAAGAAAAAGAATTCACCTACAAAACTTCAGATGGAATTTATTTTGATACTTCAAAGTTTAGAGGGTATGGAAAGCTCGGCAATATAGATATAGAAAAACTAAAGGAAGGAGCACGTGTCGAAAAAAATGACGAGAAGAAAAATCCTACAGATTTCGCATTGTGGAAATTTTCACAACCTGATGAACAACGTCTTCAAGAATGGGACTCGCCATGGGGCACAGGTTTTCCAGGGTGGCATATCGAATGTTCAGTCATGTCGATGGAAAAACTTGGCAACACAATAGACATTCACACTGGTGGGATTGACCATATTGCAATTCATCACAACAACGAGATTGCCCAATCAGAAAGTCTTACAGGAAAAGATTTTGTAAAATATTGGCTCCACACCGACTTTGTAAATGTAGAGTCAGGCAAAATGGCAAAGTCTGGTAACAATTTTATTACTCTCGAGACTCTCAAGGAAAACGGTATCCATCCCCTCGCCTATCGGTACTGGCTTCTCACTGCACACTACAGAAGCCCCGTGTCATTCTCTTACGAAGCGGTAAAAGGAGCACAAGAGGCATTCAATGCGCTGCTTGTCCATGTATGGCAACACTGTGTAAAAGAGACAGGTACTGTTATAGAAGAGTGGATTGAAGATACAAAGAAATTTGCATATAACGACCTTGATACCCCTAAGATAATTGCTTATATACACAGCAAACTTAATACTGACAAACCAGAAAATGAAGCTCGGACTATTTTAGAAATAGACAACATTCTTGGTCTTGGTATAAAACAACTCATAAAAGAATACGGAAATATTCCGGACACAATAAGAGAGCGGGCTCAAAAACGTGAACAATTTCGACAAGAGAAAAAATGGGCTGAGTCTGATGCGATACGTGACGAACTAAAGAAAGAAGGATATATACTCATGGATGGAGAGCCTGGAACAGGAGCTTTGATATACAGACCTCTTTCTGCGCACATCTTTACCCCACCAAAGGGCTAAAAATAAGGTTGTAATTATCCCCACCTACTCCCCAGCTTTTTCCGAAGCTTGTTTTTTGCTCCCTCTATGCAATCAGCGTACAATGTAATGACTATGGCTTCGCCGGTCAATAAAATTAGTGGTGCCGCACGTGTACCACCTCAAAATCTTGAAGCAGAAATGGCCTTTCTTGGTTCTGTTATGCTTCGACCAGAAGCATTGTACGAGGTATTGAATCTAGTTTCAGAACAGTCTTTTTATAGTGAACGACACCGTGTCATTTTTGGTGTCATGATGGAGCTTTTCAGCAAAGGAACCCCTATCGACTTTCTTTCTCTTACGAATAAATTTAAAGAAAAAAAAATATTAGATTCCGTTGGTGGCGAAGCATATCTTACTGAGCTTGCAAATATGGTTCCCTCTTCTGCGAACATAAAACATTATGCGGAAATTATTCAAAAGAAAGATCTGATGCGACGCCTGATAGAGGCAGGAGACCATGTTAATCGCATCGGATTCGCTGAAGAAGGCGACATTGAAGACATTCTTGATTCTGCAGAAAAGAAAATTTTTGAAGTAACAAAAAATTTCTCTGCCAATGACCAATTCAAAGCTATCAAACCCCTTTTGATAGAGGCATTTGATAAACTCGAACAACTTGCCTCTTCTGACCATGAAATACGTGGCGTCCCTACAGGCTTTGGTAATATAGATAATCTACTAGCCGGTTTCCATAAATCAGACTTGGTTATTTTAGCTGCTCGTCCGTCTGTCGGTAAAACGGCTTTTGCACTTGATGTTGCGCGTCGTACTGCCATTAATGCTCAAACAAAAGTAGGTATTTTTTCTCTTGAAATGAGCTCCGAGCAGCTTGTAAACCGTATCCTTGCAGCCCAATCACAAGTTGATTCTTGGAAGATTAGAAGAGGAATGATCCAGGATAGCTACGAACATATTCGAAATGCGCTTGATGATCTTTCGCGTGCAGATATTTTTATTGATGATCAGCCTGGTACCACTGCCATGCGTATGAGATCAACAGCACGAAAACTAAAGAGTGAGAAAGGTCTTGATCTCCTTATTGTTGATTATCTTCAACTCATGACCCCAACTGCCACACGAGCCTCTGACTCAATGGTTCAACAAGTGACAGAGCTTTCACGGTCTTTGAAACACCTAGCTCGAGAACTCCAAGTGCCAGTACTCGCCCTTTCTCAACTTTCTCGAGACGTCGAAAAACGAGGTGGAGAGCCGCGCCTTTCCGACCTTCGTGACTCCGGTTCTATCGAACAAGACGCCGATGTGGTCATGTTCATACATAACGCAGGTGAGCGAGAAGAAGATGGCGGTAGCAACAAGCATATCCGAAAAGATGTCATAATAGCAAAGCACCGTAATGGTCCTGTGGGACGTTGTAAGTTCAATTTTGATAGTGAGAAGACTAGTTTTATTGAGCTTGATTCAACAGACTATGGCAGTGCTGCAGACAAAGAATTTAGCGAATTCTAATCATGAATGAATTTAATAAACTAAAAGAATTATTTACTGAGTTTCCCGGTATTGGCCCTCGCCAAGCCGAGCGGTTTGTATATTTTATGTTGAGAAAAAATGGTACGTATTCGCGCATGCTTACCGACGCAATACTTAATCTCAAAAAACATATGCGCCAATGTGAAGAAAGTTATCAGTTTTTCTATTCAGAAGATCCGACTGAAAAACTCGCTCCCCTTGCACGAAATACTCACCGAGATAATTCTCTGCTTATGATAGTGGAGAAGGATACCGATCTTGAAAATATAGAAAGAAGCGGTGAATATAGTGGAAAATACTTTGTACTTGGAGGTACTGTTCCTCTTCTTGAAAAAGAGCCCGAGAAACGTGTACGTGTAGAAGAGCTTAAAAAACTTATCGAAAAGAAAAGCAAAGAGGGTTTACAAGAAATTATTTTCGCTCTTTCAGCAAATCCTGATGGTGAGTACACCACAACAGTCACAAAAGAAGCTATCGCCCCACTTGCTGAAAAGTACAACATCAAAATAAGTGAGCTCGGCCGAGGCCTTTCAACGGGGACAGAGCTCGAATACTCTGACAAAGAAACCATTAGGAATGCTCTGCGTTATAGACACACATAAATAAA
>JAUIHD010000028.1 GCA_030432135.1 bacterium
ACCCTCGAGACAGATGAGGCAATACTGACTGGTGAATCCCTCCCTGTAAAGAAAAATTTAGACCTATACGAGGCAAGTGAAAGTCTCGCTGACAGAGGAAATATGGTCTGGGCTGGTAGCACAATAACCCAAGGAGAAGCAGAAGGTATTGCGATCTCTACTGGAAACAACACCGAACTTGGTAAAATTGCTGGGCTTGTCGAACACACAAAAGACACAAGTACTCCGCTCGAGAAAGAAGTGTCCCGGCTAGCACACATAATATCAGTGTTTCTCATTGTACTCGGGTTACTTATCTTTGGAGTTGGAATCTATGCAGGATTTCCGATGAGTGAAATTCTACTCATTTCTATTGCAGTGATTGTCTCCGCTGTTCCCGGAAGCATACCTGTTGCCATGTCTGTGGTTCTTGCTGTCGGCGCTGAAACACTCGCAAAGAAAAAAGGAATAGTACGTAAAATGTCTGCGACCGAAACACTTGGAAGCACAACACTTATCCTCACCGACAAAACAGGTACACTCACGGAAGCATCGTTAAAGCTCGTCGATATAGATGTGTTTAAAGGGAAAGAAAAAGCACGTGTACTTGCAGAAGCTGCGCTCAATGTCGATGTCGCTATAAACAAAGAAACCGGTGCCATATCAGGGAGACCCGTTGAGGTTGCGCTCGTCACCGCGCTCCAAAACGACAAGGGTGCGGCATATTTTTCTGAGCAAACAGAGGTAGTTGAAACATTTCCCTTTAGTTCTGAATATAAATTTTCAGCAATCTTCTTCAAACAAAATGGAAAATTTTATGTCTCCCTCCTCGGTGCTCCTGATATTTTAGTAGAAAAAACTGGACTCGCTTTAGGAGAAAAAGAACGTATCGCAAATAAAATCGCTGCATACGCACAAACTGGCGAACGTATACTCGGTGTTGTATCAAAAGAAATTAGTCCTGATTTTAAAAGTGACGCACTTATAAAAGAAAATGCATTCGACTTTGATGGTCTTATCCGTTTTCGTGATCCTGTGCGAAAAAGTGTCCATGCTGCCGCAACCAATATAGTAAAGACTGGCGTGAATGTCATTATTGTTACCGGAGATCACCCTGGTACTGCAAAAGCAGTTGCGCAAGAAATCGGTCTTTGGAAAAAAGATTCACTTTCATTTACTGGGAAAGAACTCGAGAATATGACTGATCGAGAACTCATCCCGAAACTTCCGTATACAAAAGTGTTTGCTCGTATGACACCAGAGCAGAAACTTCGCTTAGTGGAACTGTTCATGCATCAAGGAGAAGTGGTGGCGGTGACCGGAGATGGTGTAAACGACGCACCTGCTCTCAAACAAGCATCTATCGGAGTTGCTATGGGTTCTGGTACAGACGTTGCCCGCGCATCAGCCGACCTTATTGTGCTCGATAACAATTTTGAAACAATCACGCAGGCCATTTTTGAAGGAAGAAGTGTTCTCCAGAAAATGCGATCCGTGATCACATATCTCCTCGCGGACTCGTTTGATGAACTTATGCTAGTGGGTGGATCAATTATACTCTCAGTCCCTCTCCCTATTACGGCATTACAAATTCTTTTTGTGAAATTCTTCTCAGATATATTCCCTGCCATGGGATTCACATTTGAAAAAACAAATGAATTTGGTTTTACTCACAAACCACCCAGGACATCTCTTTTTGATCGGAAGATTAAAATTTTCACCTTGGGACGAGGACTTATATCCAGTCTAATCCTCTTTGGAATTTATTTATTTTTACTACACCTCGGTCTTGAGAAAACGTTTGTTAATACATTTATCTTTGCATCCTTTGCCTCATACATTCTCTTCCTCGCTTTCTCTATGAGAAACCTGGATAAATCAATTTTCGAGTACAAAATGTTTTCAAACAAATGGCTCACGCTCGGAGTAGTTGTCGGATTTCTTACTATTAGTGCCGCAATATACTATGTGCCACTCGGTAAACTACTCAACACAACACCACTGCCTCTCCCTTGGTTCCTCGGTGTTATTGGTGTGGGTCTCTTCAATCTTGTACTAATGGAAATACTAAAGAAAATAGTACGCGAATAGCAGACTAATTAGAAATGTAGCTTTAGTAGCCCTGCCTCAAGCAGCATCCACGCAATAAGAGCTATTACTATTAATACCACTATAAGTGTAGTACTAGTATTTTTATTCATATAGAAATTATATCAAGTGCGTACATATGTAGAAGGGCCCCGCGCGACTCTTGTCGCGCGGGGCCCAAAGCCCTCCTCACCCTCGTTGCCGCCATACCCTCTCATAGCTCGAGAGAGCCATGATGACCGCGATCTCGGTGTACCTCTGTCGGTTCATACGGCCATTCGTCACAATGTTGATGACGCCATGGCTCAAACCGCTCTTCTCTTCGGAGGTGTAGCCGAGCTCGTGGAACGCGGCATCGAGATCGCACTTCCTTTCTCGGACCATAGCGATCACGTCCGGCGGGCACTCGAACCCTGGCGCCATGCCAGTGTACACCGCCCCTCCGTCGTAGACGACGCAGATGCAAGTGTCGAGCAAGCCCGTCTGCGTACCAGGCGCTGACAGGAGACCACTCTCGATGCCCACACCGATGCTCCCACTAAGGATAAACGCTCCCTTTGCCCTATTAAGAGCTCCCGCTATTGTCTCCGGAAGCGTCATTGGTTGCTCAGAGACCTGTGAGGAAAGCGAGCGGCCCAAGATAGGCATGGAAGACAACCATGGAAACTCCCGTACTGCAGCCTCGACAGCTGCCACCTTCACCGGATTCGTTGAGCCAACTACGATTCTATGCATGTACCCCTCCTTTTAGTGGGTCTACCGCCATATTACGTATTTATTACAAATTAGCAAATGAAAAACGGGGCGCCATTTCGTGGCGCCCCGCACTACCTCGTCTTCGAGGCTACTTCCTGACCACGATCGCGCCTATCCTCCTCTGTTCATAGCGGAGGAAAAGCTGTGGTAATTGTCTTTGTTCCGGGTCGATAAGCCAGACGCTCCACAGAGGGAGCAATACAGCGTTCTCGTCGATACCGACCACAGCCTCCTCGTAGTAAGTGATGAACAGCCTCCCGTCGGAGGCAACCGCCATCGGTTGTGTGATATCGGCGTTTAAATCGTAGCCAACCACACCAATTTTGGCCTTTGAGAACGGCCCGAAGCCGTTCCTGCCGAACTCCATACGAAGCAGCGACATGTTCTTCACGTTGCCACCGACTTCGTTGTCGATGACCAAGACGTAAACGTTTTCCTTGTCCGACACCAAGCCGATCGGCTTGATTGACAGGGGTTCCCGTTCATCGAAATGGTATAACTGCTTTTGCGACCAATCAAGGCCCATCCACGTGTTCGGCACGACCCAGAGGCCGTACATCAGCGGTTCCCCGTCGACGCCATTTAGCGGCCCGACACAGAGGAAGCTCTGCGTCGGCCAGTGCCATGCCGACTGTAGACACGACGTATCGTGCGTGTCGGCAATCGGCAGATTGAACTGGCTTGTCTCGTTACTAATAGCCGTTCCGCTGAACGACATCTCGACGAGAGGGCCGGCTTCGCTGCCGATCCAAACTTTTTCACCATTCGGAATGATGACCTTCGGCGTCCGGAGACCCCGATGGTGCATCTCGAGCAGATACTTCTGCCCGATCGGTTTGAACGTCATGAGTCCATCCTGCGTGCCGGCGTAGAGCCGGCCGTAGTTGTCCTCGGCAAGTGCCGTGAACTTCTTATCCGAGCCCCCCTTCGGGAGCCAGGTCGTCTCGCACTCTGCCTTCTGATCTCCTTCGACGTCTCTGCAGACGTCGATTTGACCGTCGTAGGCGACGATGAGTGTGTCGCCTGCGATTGCGAGCGAACCGAACAAAAAAGTAACCGCAAGGGCCAAAACGATGCTTTTCATGGAACTTTTCTCTCCTCCCCTTAAGTAAGGGTACCATTTATATAGTACCATATTTGTATTAAAAAGTCAATATATCTCCTATTTAATCTATTTCTTTGAAACGACACGCCGAGCCCGTGCCAACTAGTAGATTATTCCCTGTTCTAGAGTGCTTCTAGACCGGATGGACTAGAGCTAATATCTACAAAGATTGCAACAGTACATTTTTATTTCCTAAGCAACTCTTTTATGGTGACGACTGTGGGCCCTTGGATTAGATCCTTTAGCCTAAACACCTCTTTCAATTTTTTTAAACCCTCTTCAGTCTTTGATTTTATTTCAATTGTGTAGCAATTTTCCAAATTTTCTACTTTTTCTAAATCGATCTGATCTTCTCCTAAGTCATACTGCCAACCTGTACGAGTAAACTCAAAAGATTCCTTAAACTCATTTATAAAATTTTCTCTAATATAGTTTTGTGCCTCTTCCTTAGTATCAAACTCTTTCCTTAGAGGGATAAGTGATTCTTTTCCTATTTCTTTTTTCTTCGTCTCCTTGATTGCAACTACCACGTCTTTTTCATTCCAAATATTTTTCTCATTAATCCGTAATCTCAAAAACTTATCTTCTAGTCTTATATCAGGATTGGTTGATGCAAAAATAATATCTCTGCAAATATATTCACCTTTAAATAAAGGATTTCTCTCTTCAAGAATTTTCCGAGCGGTTTCTATTTCGGACACAAATGCACGAGCTTCTAGCATTTTGTCATACTAAACCGAAACAAGTTTATTTACTATCACTTGTTGTTACTTGTTTCAAAATTTGGGTGCCTAACCGGAGTCGAACCGGTATCGGAGGATCCACAAACCTCAGTGTTAACCATTACACCATAGGCACCAGATGCGAACGGATACATTTATATCATGTATACCATATTATATAAAGAGAAGACCGGACCCCAAAGGGTCCGGTTCTCAACGTTCTGTCCGCCTGTTACAAGAGAAAGGACTTGATCCTTTTCGCCCACGGAGGCCACTCGAACAAGCAAATGAACGCTGCAAAATTGACAGTAAAGATCTCGTGCATGAGGATTCTCCAAGGTATATTTATACACCATAAAATAATCCTGCACAAACAATGTTGCTGATGTAAAATGTACATATGAAAAAAAGAAAAAGGTTAATAATCAAAGGGGTTCTCATACTTTGCGCCCTAATACTCATAGTAGTAATAAAAAATACAGTACAAGATAAACAATCTGGAAATGTCGCACAGATAGAGGGACGAGTACCTAGTTCAATTCTTATAGGAGCTGCAGCAAGCCTTAATAATAATGAGATAGAGATTTTTGATTGTACAGATGTAGTATGCCGAGAAATATTGATCACGGGTGATACATACACTCCTGCAGGAGGTAAACGTGCATCATTTAGTGGTTACAGCGATCCAAGTATACGTAAAGATGCAAATTCAGATCGCATCTGGATGACATATTCACATCTATATACAGAAGATAAAAAGATTGGCGTAGAGACACATTATGCACACAGCGATGACAAGGGGGGTACGTGGCAATATGACGGAGTCCTATGGGAATCAAAACCTATAACAAACCCTGTAGACGGCACTACCGGCTCTATTGAACATGAAGTTTCAAACATTCTTCCTGTAGGCGATACATGGTACGCGGCTCGCCTTAATTATTTTCTTCCCGGTGGCAGTGAATTGAACGATAGACCCCAAAATAGCTTTTACATAAGTATGCTCGAAGCTGAATCAATTCACGAACTTAAAACAGCAAACCCTGTAACTCTTGGTGGTGCTGCAACGCATGATGCCTGGGATATAGATGTAAACCTTTCTCAGATCGATACAGGAGTAAAAGATTGTATGTGGTGGAATGAGCCAGCACTCGATAGCGAAGACGACACTCTGTATCTTGGACTTCGTTGTATGCGATTTTCTGGAGAAGGTCCTTTTGCCCGTCCAAATGTAGCGCAAAGTAATATTGTAGTTTTTAAAGCAGTGATTAATGGAAATATAGAAAATTTTGAATGGGAATTTGCTGGATCACTTGCTAGTAAATGAGTTTGTGCTGAAGTCATGGTTATTCCAACTCCGCCATAAGGACCTTCAATTTCTAAATCTTTATAGGCACAATGAATAAAGAAACCAGTATTCCTTTCGAATTGAGCTTCTTGCTTTCTGATCACTACATCATTAT
>JAUIHD010000029.1 GCA_030432135.1 bacterium
CGTGAGTATTGTCTATCAGCTTTTTCTATCCAATGTTTCCCATCAACAACTTGTACAACGTACAATTTGAAAACCAATATGACTGCTCCCAAGAAAACACAAAGGGATAAAATTCGTACCCGATGAATAGCTTGTTCTGTTTTACCGCTCATAGATAACTTAGAATACCCTATGTCGGACAAACACTCTAATTACCAAGCGCCACTGAATCTCGTACCTCTCGTGCAAGATATACAGGATCAGGCGCCTCTATAAAGCCTAAATTGTAAGCTTCATCTATAGAAATTGAGTTTTTAAGTGTTATGTAGCGGGCTTCTAAATCACTCAACTCTGAAGAGTTTTTAGATATTTTCCGTTCAATATGTTCGATATTAGAACCATTAAAGATAATGCCGACCACTAGATATGCGTAGATAAATAAAGAGAGTGCTATACCAAACCCGAGCATTCGTATACCTGCTTTTCTGTTTGTATAGATGGTCTGACTTATAGATTGAACGTATGACATTATCTTCACTTTATTAACTTTTTAATGATTCTCATTTTGGCGCTCCGACTTTTTGGGTTACGCCGTATTTCTTCTTCAGTTGGGGTAAGTGGTTTTTTATGAATGAGTTCGCCCACTCCTTCTCGCACAAGAGACGCAAAAAATTGTTTAACAATTCTATCTTCTAAACTATGAAACGAAATGACTACGATACGCCCATTTTCTGAAAGCATGTCCCAAGCCTTTTGAAGGCCGAGTTTTAAACTTTCCATTTCATCGTTTGCAGCAATACGCAGAGCTTGAAATGTTCGAGTCGCCGGATGAATACGTCCATTTCTATATGCAGCTGGGACGGCTGATTCTATAATCTTCTTTAGTTCTCCTGAAGTGCCAATGGGTTTTGATTGTCTATTTTCAACAATCGCTTTTGCAATCTTTCGTGAATACCTCTCTTCACCGAATTCATAAATAAGATCTGCAAGTTCTCCCTGGTCATAGGTATTTACTATCTCATACGCACTTTTCTCTCCTTCTTTTGACATCGTCATCAAGAGTGGTTCATCTTTTTGGAAGCTAAACCCTCTTCCTGATAATTCAAGTTGATTTGTAGAGAGACCGAGATCAAAAAGGATTTTATTAAGTGTCGTGTACCCTGCCTGCATGACATGTGTATCAAGGTTACGAAAATTTCCTTGAATAACACGTGTGGTACATGTAGCTCCCTCCAGTGCATTTTCTATGCGTGGGAGCGCATCCTCGTCTTGATCAAGTGCGATAAGAGCACCCTCTTCACCAAGAACTTCTGCTATATGCTTGCTATGCCCTCCTCCACCTCCTGTTGCGTCTAGAACGACGTCATTTGGTGCAAGGTCGAGCTCGCTTAGCGTCTCTTGTAAAAGAACTGATTCGTGTACATTCGCCATGTTAGAAAATTCCGAGATCTCCGAGCTTTTCTACCATTTTTTCTGCTTGAGAATCGTTAGACTTCCTGTATTTTGCCCATCTATCTTCATCCCAAAGCTCGATTCGTGAATACACACCTGCAAACACCACTTTGTTCTTGATCCCTGCAAAACTTTTTGCATTATCTGAGATCAGAATCCTGCCACTTCCATCGACATCGACTTCGGTAGCATTACTGAGAAAAAATCGACTGAACCCACGGCTTTCAATGCTTGTCATCCCCATTTCTGCAATCTGAGCAGAGATTTTCTCCCAACTCTTCTGCGAATATAGGAACAAACAACCATCGAGACCCTGTGTCACAATCACCTTTTTACCAAGCTCCTTGCGAAATTTTGATGGTAAAGAAATTCTTTTTTTATCATCAATTGTGTGAGTGTATTCGCCGATTAGCATGGTAGTCTCGCAAGTGGTACAAATTCCCTCTCAAAAAAATTCTCCTGAAAAACTCTTTTGAGAGGGAGCGACGCGTGCTTCGCCTTTTTTATAGAAACTGCGTCGCAGGGAATGTGTGCCGAGAATTTCCCACTTTGTCCCACTCAATGACATTTTATCCCACTTTGTGGCACACGAGCAAATAATTATCTGGGGATAAAATGAATATGCGAAAAAACCAGGAACATACAAAAAGGCCCCGCCGTTGTGCTTAACGGTGGGGCCTTTCCAAAGGTCCTCCTGACCAGGATTTACCATGTATCGGTTGGCTTTTCCCTCTTAGGGATCGTGACTACCGAAAATCGAACCTGACCAACACGAATATCCGGATACCACAAAAGGAAAGATTCGATCTCGGGCAACCAGCCTTTGTACGGTACCACACCTCCCCATAGCAAGTCTTGGCACGGATCATGCAATGCCTGACCAACTTCGGTGTACAGCGCACCCTCTTTAAGTTCAAGGTCGAACAGCAGTTCTTCCTCAATCTGCTGGTGGACCTCAAAAATCGTATGTTTACATGATCCAGAGGTGGACAAGATAACGTAGCGGTCCCGTTGCCACGGCCAGATGAAAGCCCCGTACAGAAAATCTTGCGCCGCCAAAGAGTACTCCCCGTCGACAAACAACTTCTGGTCACCATACATAGGTCGCAACCTACAAACGGTGCTTATGCAGCAGACGTATAGAGTAAACAGTACTAACGCCACCGACTTCACCGTGCCACGATCAATCCGCTGAAGCGCTCGCACCGGCGGAAGCACCTTAACAATCAACCATATCAGCCCCGCTGGGGCGAATAAAACAAGGATCAGCTCCCACGAACTCTCGACCACATACATTGCTCTTCTCCTATTCTTCCTGCGAGCTCGAATGAGCTTCTGTACAACTTAATACTATAATCTCAAATTTAAATCAATTATTCCTGCTTTGGCTTCATAAGTGGGAATAGTTCTGTCTCCCGAATAGGTTTACCTAATAGGGTTGCGAACAACCTTTCGCCATATGATTGGCCAAATGTTGGCGGCATACCGTGTTCAAGCATTTCGACAAATTCCCAATCTGGCATCATTGCTTCTTCATCCCCTTTCGCAAGAAGCTCTGCCTGTTCTTCAAAACGTCTTCGTTGTTCAACTGGATTATTAAGCTCTGCGAAACCATTTGTCATTTCTGCACCCCCAAGAATAAGTTGCACCCGAAGTGTTTTCTCTGGATTTTCTGGATCTTCTTTTGAAAGTGGAGAAACAAGCTTTGGATGCCCTGTAAGCCACACCGGACCAACAATCTGCTTACGACAGTATTTCCACAAACTGTCAGTAAGTCGTTCTCTATTCTCTCCATCAAACTTCACTTTAAGCTCTATGAGTTTATTCTTAAGCTCTTCGTCTGTTGCAGTAAGCACATCAACACCAGTTACCTCCTTTACGGTATCGACATAGTCAATTCGTTTCCACGTACCGGAGAGATCAACTTGTTCACCCTTTATTTCAAATGAGAGTGTATCGAATGTTTCTTCTACAACATGTCTTATAAGATTTTCGGTGAACTCTATACCCTCGTCAAAATTCATGTAGGCCGTGTAGAATTCCAAGTTTGTAAATTCTTGCAGGTGTTCTGGACTTGAACCTTCATTACGGAATACGCGTCCGATCTCAAACGTCTTTGGAAAACCAGCGGCCATCAAGCGCTTTTGCCAAAGTTCCCCTACCGAAATACGGAGGTATACATCCATATCAAAATCATTGTGATGTGTCACAAACGGCCGTGCCTCTGCTCCACCTGTTGTTGTTTCAAGAATGGGAGTCTGTACCTCAAGATACCCTTCTTTCTCTAAAAAATTTCGTGTGGCTTTCCAAAACTTTGCCTTCTTTATAAAAATGTCTCGCACTTCTTCATTGCCTAAAATATCGAGGTATCGTTTTCGATATCGCTCTTCAATATCTTGAAGACCGTGCCATTTCTCTGGAAGTGGTTGAATACTTTTTGAAAGCATTCCCCAGCTTCTCACTTGAACAGATTTTTCTCCTCGCTGTGTAACAAAGCACGTTCCGGATACTTCAATAAAGTCACCCATGTCCGCTGTATCCACAAACAAGTCAAACGTGCTTTCTGAAATGTCTGTATCTTTCTTAAAAACTACTTGCAATTTCCCCGAGCCGTCAAAAAGGTCGACAAAGAAAATACCCCCTTGCCCGCGGATACTCATGACACGTCCTGCGACAATTATTTCTTTCTTTTCAGATTCTAGGGATTCAAATTGCTCTATAATATTTGCAATTGAAAACTCCCTATCCGTACCGGCAGGGTACGAATTGATCTCCTTTTCGGCAAGTGTGTGGAGTTTTTCGAGTCTAATTTTTTTTATATCTTCAATACCCATGACAATCTACAACTGAACTTATTTAACGTTCGTAATTGTATATGTCATTGTACCGCTTGGAGTAGTGTAAGAAAAGTCTTCTCCTTTTTTCTTACCTAAAATAGCAACGCCGAATGGCGAATCGACGGAAATTTTTCCTTTTGTCATATCTGCTTCTTCTGAGCTCACAAGTGTGAATTTCATCTTCTTTCCTGCCCGTTCTACTTCGATTTCTGATCCGAGAGATACTGTAGTACTCCGCTTGTGTTCAACAATTTTGGCAACCTTAATGGTTTGCTCAAGATAATTGATTCTATCTTCTACCTTTGCCTGCTCTTCACGAGCCTCATTATATTCAGCATTTTCTGAGAGGTCTCCTAGAGACTTTGCGTACTCAAGATTGTCAGCAATCTCTTTTCTCTTGTTGTGTTTTAAGTCTTCGAGTTCTGCCTTAAATTCCTCGAATTTCTCCTCTGTGAGTAATACTTCTTTTTCCATAGTAAGTAGTTAATACGTCGAATATGAAAAGGAATGGTATCTCAAATCACCCCAAAAGTCCAATTTGACATATTTCCTAATTAGAGTCATTTTCTGAGACCTTTTTGATGTATTCTGGCCTATTTTCGATAATCCATTCCATAACTTGCCGCATGACAGATGTGGCACCAATGAGGTTTGATCGGGGGCCATGCTCCATGACCAATGTAAACGCATATTGCGGGTCATCATATGGGAAATAACCCATAACCCATGAATTAACTTCATTTTTCTCTGTACCAAGTTCAGCTGTCCCAGTCTTTGCTGCAATTTCAACATCAACTAAATTTAGCCCTATTGCAGTTCCTTCTTCCACAGCCAATTGCATACCTTCTCGTATAATCTGATATTCACGTTCAGTAAATGGTAACCCAGCGTCATAGGCATTTTTAATATCGTCTTTGAGTAAAGTTGGTGTCACCCGCTTTCCACCAGTCGCAATGGTCGCAGCACTCACCGCCATACGCAGTGGCGTTACCGCAAAACCATACTGACCAATTGCGGTGTTGTAGGTATCCCCTAAGCGCCAATCACCATCCTGTGGAAAAGTCGCCTCTTTCCAAGCGGGACTCGGTACATTACCTTTCACTTCGCCAGGAATATTTAGACCTGTTGGCTCTTCAAATTCAAATAAATTCAAATATTTATTAATACGACTAATCCCGAGTCCTTCTTGTTCTTCAAGACCACCCCCTACCGCAAAAAAGTACACGTTCGAAGATACGGCGAGTGCCTTTCTCATATCTACCCATCCATGAGCTCGCCAGTCTCGAATGACAGTACTCTGTTCTGGATTGTAAGGGTTTTGAATTGTGATAGAGCCACTACTGTATATTTGTTTAAGTGGGTCTATAATATTTTCATGCAAACTAGCAAGAGCGAGATATGGTTTTACAATCGAGCCAGGAATAAATACTCCTGAGATTGATCTATCGAGAAATGGATTTCTGTCGTCTTTCAATATCTGAGTGACCGCATCAGAATCATCGCGATTCGTCATCAGATTCGAGTCATATTCTGGATAACTTGCGCTCGCAATAATTTCTCCTGTATGAACATCAATTATAATCCCGCCTCCTCCTCGAAAATTTACCTCTTCAGCAAGATTGCCAATTGCTTGATGCATTTTTTCCTGAAGCTCAACATCTACCGTCGTATGCAAATCTTCACCCGGAACCGGCGGACGCACACGCCCACTCGACACAACATTTCCAAGCGCATCTGTTTCTATAATAGTTGTACCATTATCTCCAGCAAGCCTGTCGTTAAAA
>JAUIHD010000030.1 GCA_030432135.1 bacterium
AGCATTTTCCCAATAACATGCGCAACGTCTTTTTCATCGTTAGGATCTGCGTAAAGCCCTGTCTTACCTTCTTCAAGAAAATCTACAATTCCCCCAACAGGAGTTGCGACTACAGGTATCCCTGCTGCAAAAGCTTCTATAAACGCACTTCCAAATCCCTCGCTCTTCGAGAGCCGTGCAAATATATCACTCGCCCAGAGATACGCCGGCACATCGCTTGGTGCTACCGAACCAACAAATATCACCTGGGACACAACCCCAACATCTTCTGCAACCTTTTGCAGCTCTTTTCTCTTTGGACCATCTCCAACTAAAAATAGTACAGTTTCCTTTGGGAGAAGTGGCAGAGCTTTTATTAAAATCTCAATATTATTTTTATAAACCAGACGCGAAACCGATAGAATTATCTTTTTACCCTGGAGATCGTATTTTTTTACAATACGAAATACATCGGGGCTATCTTTTTGAAAGGAAAATTTTTTGATATCAACACCATTTGGAACCAAATCAATCGGTACTTTTGCATGAAGCCGTGCACGCTCTTTTAAATAATTACTAATAACAGTAATTCTCTTCGCTTTTTTAAAGGCAAGCGTGTACCACGGAAAAATGAACACCTTGAATAATATTTTATTCCCCAGTGCATATCGCTCGAGATGTTTTTCCTCATCTCCTTCCTGAAGCGTGAGGATGAGTGGAATACGAAACAATATAGAAATAAATGAGGCGAGAATCGATCCTTGGCTTGCCATCATAGACCAGACAATATCGTATTTTTTTGAAATCCGAAGAGCTATAAAACGAATACACCCTAAAAACGGAAGGAGAAATTTATCAAAAGAAAACCCTAAACCAACCCGATACACTGTTACGTTTCCAATGATTTCTTTTTTAGACAACTTTCGATTAAGTCGTGCAGTAATAAGATCAAAAACATACTCTTCTTTTTTAATATGTTTCGTTATCTCATCAATTGCAATTTCCGCACCACCAATATTAGGTAGGTAGTTTGTTGAACATACAATTACTCTCTTCATAATCTATTTTCTCTATTCCGCAAAAATCTTTTCCAGTACATCTTTTGATACTTCATTATTCCCTTCTGTTTTTGTTTTTTGTTCTGGTTTATCTTCTTTGTTTTGCTCTTCCGTCTGTTTTACTTTATTTTCTTTTTTATGTTTCTGTACCGTTCCTTTAGAACCACCTTCATTCCCCACCGTTTTATTTTTCTTCATAAGATCAGATAAAGCGTTCTTTAAGGCATTAGTATTTTCAAGAGTCGGATTTCCTTTTTTAATTTTATCCCTATTAAGCTCAGAAAGAGGGACTCCTGTATTCTTACTTTTGGCCTTAGACTCAGTGTTAAGCTTTCCTAATCCCTTTTTATGTTCAGTAAGCGCTCTTTCCATGGCCTCTTTAAAACTCTGTGCTTTCTCGTCTACCTGTGAAGTTGTATCCTTATTCTCTTTTTTAGGCTTATTATCATTTCCCCCACTAGAGCTTTTTTTATTATTTTTGCTGCGATCATCCTCTTTCTTTTTATCTTCAGGTGCACCAGGTCCTGTGCCATACCAATCAATGATTTTCTTTTCAACCTCAGCACGCGGTGCCGCATATGTCGCACGAGACTGTGCAATAATCTTTTCCACTATCGGTTCGTTTGTTTGTGGAAGTGGTGCGATAGTAGTTGCAGAAAACGGCTGACTCGAAACTCCATCGATCATAAGCTTAAGATAGATTTGCGTGAACCCTAGATTCACTAAATCCTCTGCAGTAAATACAGGAGCAAATTCTTTTTCGAGGACTTCTGCGTCATAGGCACCAACACGAAACGTTACCATAGTTCCCACGTTTCCAAAGACAGCTGAGCGCACCTCTTCGGCCATCTGCTCAATATACTGATGTGCCATCGTAAGGTTCAATTTATATTTTCGAGCTTCAGAGAGGATGTCGGCGAATGATTCATTTGCAAAAGACTGGAACTCGTCAACATAGAGATAAAAGTTTGGAAGCTTCGCAAGCACATGGTCTCCAGCATCAGCACGACCCATGGCAGAAAGATAAATTTTTGTAATCAAAATACTTCCAAGAAGATTTGCATTCACTTCACCCACGCGACCTTTAGAAAGGTTCACAATAAGTATCTTCTTCTCGTCCATGATATCTCTAAGGTCAAAAGAAGATTTTGATTGTCCAATAATATTTCGAATAACTGGATTTGAAGTAAATTGTCCGATTTTGTTTTGAATAGCAGGCGTTGCTTCTGCGGCAAAGCGGTCAGTATATTTTGCAAACTCATCATTCCAGAATGATTTCACCGTGGCATCAGTTACATTATCAACAACTTTTTTCCGATACGCTTTGTCGGTAAACATACGATTTACCGAAAGTAGAGTCGAATCTGGATATTCGAGAAGCGCCAAAATAGCATTACTTAAGATATATTCCATTCGAGCACTCCATGCGTCCACCCAGAGCTTCTTAAAGGCAGACATGAGTCCTGAGACCACAAGGTGCCGCTTGTCGTACCCAACATCTTCCATAATGTTAAAGGCGACAGGATTGTCTAGGTCGAATGGTGCAAAATACAATACATCTTTCATTCGCTCTTCTGGGATATATTCAAGTAGAAGTTCTGCCGTTTTCCCATGAGGATCGACAAAAGCAAAGCCATTGCCATTCCTAATATCCTGAATGGCCATATTTTCAAGCAGAGTCGACTTACCCATACCAGTCTTTCCGATGACATACATGTGTTTTGTCCTATCTTTTCCTTTAATACCAAAAGGTACTCGTTTACCACGAGCATCCGTCTCGGCAAAGTAGGTTACTTGTTCTTGTTCATTCATAGGAAATGATCTCCCAAATTATAGCAAACAAAAACGTGGCGCCTGTTTAGAAAGTTATTTAGAACGAAGCGCACCAACAGTATACGTGTTTGCAGGGTCCCAGAGCATCCATGAGTCGAGACCGACATTATATGTCGCGTCGATCTGTGCACGAACCATACTTGCATCATAGTGGACTGGATAATCGTTATCCTGAAGCCACGGGCGAAGTTTATCCGGATCATACGCTTTCTTGGTATAGAGTTGTGGCGAAGTTGAAGCAATTGGTTTACCACCAAGGAAACTAAGTGTAGTGGTAGTTGCCTGTGCGCGTCGAACTGCTTCTCCCATTGAAATTTCTATAATTTTTCCAGGTACACTATTTACATTTGAGATACCGTAATAACCAGACGGAAAGTGTGATGGATAAACCATCGGTGCAACATAATCGAAATAAGGAAGTGTGAACTCAAGAATTTGTCCGATTCCCATATTATCTTGTGCAGTTGTTGTCATCCCAAAAATATCTGCAGAAATTTTCCCCTCAAAGGGGATTCCTGTTTCAGGATCCGGTTTCAACATTTCCTCTGAAAGATATTTAAAGAAATCTCTGATAATAAATGCACGTTCTTCTGAGTGTGATGATGCAGCGAGCCGTTCCCCGCTCCATGGAAAATACATATCAGACACATTTCCATCTGATGGGAATCGAATATAATCAAAGTTAATCTCATCAAACCCAGCTCTATACGACACTCGCGCTAGCCGAATAATATTGTCCCAATGCTCTTTCGCACTCGGATCAATCCAGGAGAGACCTTTTCTGTCGGTCCACACAACACTTGTATCACTTGCACGCTTTACCGCAAGATCGGGTCTCCTTTTTGTTATGTATGGATCCTGAAAGACTGCAATACGCCCAAGCACGTAGACATCTTTTTCATGAAGCTCTGCAATAAGCTCCCGAAGATTCGGGATACGATTTTCTTCCCAGCCAAGCTCTCTGATTACTTCATCCTGCGTATCAAAAGACACCATTCCCGTGTCGTCCTTGATATCTATCATCACTGCATTTATTTCTGTGGTATCGATTACATTCAACACCCGTTGCCTAAGCGACGGAGTACCCGCAATCCAACTCGTCATATAAATAGCTTTTACACTATCTGGAGTTTTTACATGAGTTGCCTTCCACACATCTTTCTTTCCAAACTCTTCCTTTATAGAGGTAGTGGCGGTTGCGGCCGCATTATTTTCCCCCACTGGTAAATTAGAGTCATACGAAGTTGCTAATATACTAGGAACAAATTTAAACGTGAGATATATAAGAAAAATACCACCCCCTATTACAAGAATGGTGAACGGTAGACCACCTTTAGTAAATGTCTCCCTCGATACTCTCATATATTACGATTGTACACCTGTCTGAGTACCAGTAAGAATTGGGCTCGCAACACGCCCTTGGTTTTGTTGAGTATTTTCAATTTCATGAGATTCAGTGGCCTCGACTTCTTCCAGAGACACTTTTTCGCTTTTTGCTTGCGCTGTCGCCTTTTTCATTTTTGCACGCATACTTTTCTTGACTGGATCTACCGACATATTAAGTTTTTTACCAAACCTATTCTGTCGAGCCTGAATGAACGTGATAGATGCTATAAGTAGACCTGTAATAGGTACGATTACCATATCCACACTTGTTGGAAATCCGAGAAACGGTAGGGCAATAAGAACTATTGCGAGAAGAAATTTAATACGTGTCTTTGTCATATCAGTGAATTATATCTGATAGTCATACTGTTCACCAAATTCACAGAATAAATATGTACATGGTATGATGTTTTTTTATGAAAAGAGCCCATTTTATAGGGATTGCCGGTAAAGGAATGAGTGCTGTGGCACTTATGCTTAAACAGAAAGGATGGCAGGTTACTGGGTCTGATTCTGGTGCATACCCACCTGTCAGCACATATTTAGAGAAACAGGATATTTCATTCAATACCGAGTATAAAAAAGAAAATATTCCCGATGAAGTTGACGTAGTCGTCATTGGTAAAAACGCTAAACTTACTAAAGAAACTAACGAGGAAGTCTATGCGGCATACGAACGTAACATTCCTATCAAATCATTTCCTGAAATACTTGAAGAACTTATTGAAGATAAAGAGACTATTGTTGTTGCTGGTTCATACGGAAAATCCACAGTAACATCTCTTATTACATGGTGCCTCGTACACACAGGAAAAAATCCAAGTTATTTCATCGGTGAGATATCACGGGACCTTGATATACACGGTCACATCGGCACTGGAGATTATTTTGTGTTAGAAGGAGATGAATATCCTTCATCAAACTGGGATAACTCATCAAAATTCCTCCACTACAAACCACAAAATGTAGTCCTCACAAGCGCAGTCCACGATCATATAAATATTTTTCCTACTCATGAGTCATATCTCGAGCCTTTCAAAAAACTTATCAATCTCTTATCTGACACCGGTACCCTCGTTTGCTCAAGTGAACCACATGCTAGAGACTTATGCGCCGGACATGCAAACACAATCTACTACGGGTTTGAGGATGGTTATGAGTGGCGCGCTGATAACATATCTTTTGTTAGTGGTACCACATTCGACATATTCTACAAAGATAAATTTGTTACTTCTATAGAAACAGAGCTTTTCGGAATACATAATGTTCAAAATATACTCGCTGGTGCCACTCTCCTTCTCTCAAAAGAAATCGTAACTCCAGAAGAATTTAGAGACGCTGCAAAACTATTCAAGGGTGTGAAGCGTCGTCTCGAACTCCTCACAGAAAACTCTTCAGTACTTGTATATGAAGGTTTTGGATCATCATATGAAAAAGCCAAAACAGCATATGAGGCACTAGATCAGTATTTTTCAAACAACCGTATCATCACAATATTTGAGCCACACACTTTTAGCTGGAGAAATAAGGAATATATCCACCACTATGACGACGTCTTCAAGACAAGTAGTGAAGTCCTTGTATATGAACCAGCATCTCAAGGTAAAGATACGCATGAGCAATTAACCCAGGGAGAAATAGTCGAACGTATTAACCAAAGCGGAACGAAAGCTCAACCTATTCATGATATAGACGAGACGCTTAAACTTATAAAGGAAATTGTCAGACCAGACGATATTATAGTTTTGATGACATCA
>JAUIHD010000031.1 GCA_030432135.1 bacterium
CTTCCAAAGGAGGCGTCGCCGCTACCACTTGAACCGGGCGCCCGCCATCACGGCCCGGCCGAGGCCAGGTTTCACGCCATCCTCGCGGTCGGTGATGTAGAGCTCGTCGGTCAGGTTCTCGCCCGAGACGAAGATGGTCATATCCGCCTTGGGCATGATGTTCTGCGGTACCGTGTAGTTGGCCCGGGCATTGAGGAGCCAGACGCTCGGCACCAGACCGTCCTCGCCGCTCGGGTCGACGGCGAAACCTGTGTTCGCCTCGTCGGTGTAGAACTCGCCGCGATAGACGAAGCTGACGCTGGCGTTCCATCCTTTGATGCTCTCGATGCCGGTGGTCAGATAAGAATGTTCAGATGATATCCTTGAGTTGATAAGCGCTGCCATTACGGTAAACGCTGAAAGACAAGCTAACCCAAACACTCTCCTAGAATCTTTAAAACGAGAAGGTTTATTAAAATTTCCAAGAGTTCTTATGGAGAAGAACATTACTATAGATATGATGACAGAAGGCAGTGCTATGTCGTAACGAGGATATGACGTAACGATACTCCATATAACCCCTCCGAAATGTGCAATATTTACTCCGTACAACCAATTCAATGCTCTGGTATCTTTTTTAAAATTGCGTACCGCTCTAAAACAAATAAGGCTTAAAATGATTGCAGCTAAGCTAAACAGCGGGAGAAGAGGAGAGAGTGTGATAGAAACAAAAGGGCCTCCACTACCACTCGCTGTTAGTAGTGCAAAAAATTGTGGCAATACACCTGTTAGCATACCGAAGATTGTGGTGGCTATAGTAGCTGACACTAATGCGTCAATTTCCAACGACAAGGTAATAGCAGATGCTCCCAATATAAAATAATAAACACAAATTGCGCCAAGAAAAATTTGTGCAATACGTACGTGTAACTTCATTGAGAATATTTAAATCAACTACCGCGCACTTTCAGTTTTGTTTGCCTGTGCTTATCTATTTTTGGAAGTTTTATGACAAGGAGTCCATGCTTTTCAATAGCCTCTGCACCTTCTACGTCAATTTCGGCGGGGAGAGAAACGGTGCGAGAAAATGATCCCCAGTATAATTCTCGATGAATATGGTTGTGACTTTCTGAAGTTCTTTCGTGTTCTCGTTTTCCTTTGATCGTCACACTGTCTCGAGTAATGGCTACATCAAGGTCCTCTGGTTTTACTCCAGCTACCATGGTTTTAATTATCAAATCATCTCCAGTGTCATGCATATCGACGGCAAGTTCACCATCCACTTCTTCTGGCTCCTCTGTCACAGTCTGTGCCCAGTCGTCATCTTCTCGCTCAACATGAAGAGACTTCCTACTATTTTTTGTAGGTAGTTCGTTGTCTATTTCGTTTTCTTCTTGCTCCTCATCGAGTTCGTAATCACTTACTTTTACTGCGCCGGTGAGACGTTCGAAAAATGATCGACGGTCTTTGAACATATTCTCTAGATTATACTATGTCTTCTGA
Organism: bacterium; assembly: GCA_030432135.1. Lineage (GTDB taxonomy): Bacteria > Patescibacteriota > Minisyncoccia > Phycocordibacterales > 1-14-0-10-42-12 > 1-14-0-10-42-12. Next base: position 1,483 of record JAUIHD010000031.1, read on the forward strand.
CAATGGTGAAAGTTTTTTAATTCGCTCGAACACTCCGATAAACACAATGATGCATATCCAGACAAGAATAAAAGCAAACGCAGTGTGTTCAAATGCATCTCTAATTATAAGCAGATTGAAAATGGCATGCAATGCGATAGCCGTTGATAATCCAAAGAAAACATACATACGGCGCACAATTTTTCTCTTGTAAAAAGAGAACGCAATAAAGGCCCCTAAAATGAGTGATGATACAAAATGAAGCATGCTTGCTCCTATAAATCGAAATTTTCCAACGACGAGACCCTCTAGAATACCACTTTCACCAAGTGGTCCTATGAGATATAAACTGTTCTCCACTGCCGCAAAGCCAATGGCAACAGCTGCCATATAGATGAGTGCATCAATTGGTTCGTTGTACCAGTTTTGCCGAAGACCGCCGTATATGGCCGCAATATATTTTAGGGTTTCTTCTATCGCAGACCATACTATGATCATTAAGGCGGGATTGTACATGACATATTCAAGGCTAAATTTTTCGAGAGCTATAGAGCCAAATACTGCAGCGCCGCCGAGAAGTAAACAGAGGACGATTATTCGTTTCGGTTCAGGGCGTTCATCATCTTCCTTGAGCCAAAATAAAAGCCAGATGACTACGGGGATAATACCCAATATAAGCGCCCAGATAATTACATCCGTCGAGATAATCATAAATTTGTTATTTAATAAGTGTACCTTATTCTGCGATAGGCCAGGTGTGTACTATAAGGTCTTTATCGGATCCAGACTTTATCGATTGCCATATTTCTTCCGTAATAAATGGCATAAATGGATGAAGGAGGGCACATGATTTTTTAAATATAGTAAGTAACATGTATTGAGCTGACTGAGAGTCAGCTCCACCTCCTGCGAGTGCTTCCTTTTTTGCTTCAATAATAATATCTGCAAATGTATGCCATATGTATGCGTAAAGTTTTTCGCTAGCCAAATAGTAGCGATAATTTTTCATATCAGTATCGACATCTTTAGAGAATGCTTCAAATTCATCAAGATAACTTTGATCATTCTGTGTTAGCGTCTCTGGTTTCTTAATATCAAGTGAACCAATATTTTCCAGGATAAACCGAGAAATATTCCACAGTTTATTTGCAAACTTCTTATACGCACGTACTTTGTCGTCTGAGAAGTTAAGATCGTTTCCTGGACCATTACCTACGATAAGTGACATGCGAAGTGCGTCAGTACCGTATTCCTTGATGATGTCGAGTGGGTCAACAATATTGCCAAGAGACTTACTCATCTTGCGGCCCTGTTTGTCCCGTACGAGTCCGTGGAAATATACGTTTTCAAATGGGATTTGTCCGATGCAGTAGGTACTCATCAAAATCATTCGAGCAACCCAGAAAAAGATAATGTCGTGGCCTGTCTCAAGCATGCTGGTGGGATGGTACATCTCGAGATCTTTTGTGTTCTCAGGCCATCCGAGGGTAGAGAAGGTCCATGTTCCTGAAGAGAACCATGTGTCGAGCGTGTCAGTATCTTGTTCCCAGCCATCTCCTGTGGGTGCTTCTACACCACAGTAGAGTTCATCTCCTTTGTACCAAATAGGAATACGGTGCCCAAATACAATCTGCCGAGAAATATTCCAATCCTTAAGATTGTCGATCCAACTGTAGTAGACACGCTCGTAGCGATTGAGTGGGTGAATGCTGACGAGTTCTCTCTCAACCACGTGTCGCATCAATTGTTTGAGAGTTACTTCCTGTCCCGTTGCGATACCTTCTATATGCGATTCACCCATTTTGAATGGCTTATTTACTGCGACAAACCATTGCTTCATTATTTGGGGTTCAATGGTGGCACCTGTTCGTTCTGCAGTCGCGATGTTGTGGGTATAATCTTCTTCTTTTACTAGGAGCCCCTTCTCGCGGAGCTTCTCAATAATTTTCTCCCGAGCTTCGGATATTTTCATGCCGGCAAATTCTTCGGCAATAGGTAGAAGTTTTCCGTATTGATCAATAATCTGTTCTTTGTCGAGCCCATGTCGCTCCGCCATTTCAAAGTCGACCGCTGAGTGCCACGGAGTGATTGTCATGACTCCGGTTCCAAATTCCATATCAATATTTTCATCTTTGATGATAGTTGCTTCCATTGGTCCGTTGATCCACTCCAAACTTATCTTCTGCCCATGTGTGTATTCTTTGTATCGAGCGTCGTCCGGGTGCATAACAACGTACTTGTCGCCGAATTTTGTCTCGGGACGTGCCGTACCAATAGTGAAAGGACCGTATTTAAAATAATAAAACTTTGTTTTTTCTTCTTGGTACACGATTTCATCGTCTGAAATAGTTGTCTGCCCCTTCGGGTCCCAGTTTATTATTCGATCTCCTTGATAGATAAGTCCATCGTCATACATCTTTTTAAATGCGGTACGAACAGCGAGAGAGCGTTTTTCGTCGAGCGTATACGCTTCACGTGACCAGTCGACAGACGCCCCCATCTTCCGTACCTGGTTTGCAATGGTGTCGTGGCTCGCTTGTGCAAATTCTTCTATATGAGAAATGAATTCTTCACGAGAGAGATCCTGTCGGCGTATACCTTTTTTAGAAAGCTCTTTTTCCACCTTTGTCTGTGTAGCAATAGAGGCATGGTCTGTTCCTGGGACCCATAGAGTTTTAAAGCCCTTCATGCGGTGATACCGCACCATAATATCTTCAATGGAAAGTCCGAGCGCATGCCCGATATGGAGGGTGCCCGTAACATTTGGGGGAGGGAGGACAATAGAGAATGTCTTGTCAGACTCTGGGGAATTGTCAGGATTGAGGTAGCCACTTTCCTCCCATTTTTTATACAAACTATCTTCAGTTTGAGTATGATCGTATGGTTTTAAAAATTTATCGGGCAAATCCATATACACTCTATTTTTAGTAGTGATAATAATATCACAGGTTATATAAGACAATTTTTTGGTGATTTTAATCTAAAAGACATTTATATTAAAAATGTCTTTAATACTAAAAATAAGTCTTTTAGCCACAAAAAGGACTAATAAAAGACATTATTTTGTATGGTGGTCTTTTTTCTATATAAAGCGCTATAAATAAGGGTATATTGAATAAGAACATAAAACCAAAAACTTGACAAATTAAACATATAAGAGTATTATTGCGAAGTAATTTTTCCGGTATATTTTGATTCGCCAGAAAAATAATGTGTGTGCCATTACAAAACAAAATTTTACTAATTTTATTTGTTAGTCAGACCGACGGTCAGACCCAAAAGAACTTATGAACAAATTCAGAAAACCATTTGCATCAATGTTGATGATGACTGTGCTTTTTGCACAGAGTTTTGCATTTGCGGGAATTCCGCAGATAACATTTGCTGAGGAAGAATCAGCAACAGAAGTAGTAGAGGAAACAACTGTAGTCGAAGAAGAAAAGGAAGAGGTTGTTGAGGAGGTTGAATCTATTGAAGAGGAACCTGTCGACAACGAAGAGGAGCCTGCTCAAGAAGAAGTTGTTGAAGAAACAACTATAGATACCGAAGAGGACGCAGGAACAGAAGAAGAGAGCGAATCAAATACCGAAACACTTTCAGAAGAAGAACAAAATTCTGATGAATCTAAAGAAGAGGATGCTGTGTCAGAGGAGGAAGAAGACAATATAGCTAAAGAGTCTGACGAAGAAAAAACTGAGGAAGACACAGAGGAAGATTCTGATTTTGCACCAGCAGCTCAAAGTGTTGCGTACAATCAAACTTTTGCAGTAGAGAATGATTCTCATAACATGTGTCTTGATACTCTTACTCCAGAGGGTAACGATGGGCCTGTTACTATAAAAGAAAGTTTTGAAGAGGGCGAAAAGACTCTTGTTGAAATTCTTGCGAATAACGGAATTATTGTGTCAGAAGTGACAGATCAGAAATCATTTGAGACATGGGTGTCACATACTCACAATGTAACGTTTGAAGTAGAGCTTCTTGGAAAGGAAGCATATTATGCTCATACATTTGGGTACTATGAAGCAGGAACAGGGGATAGTACATATACTCCGGTATTCCGAAACGGAACAATGGGTTCAATGGCTGCTCCAGTGCTCGGGCTTCCATTATTTTCTAATGGAGATAAAGCACTTATAGAAATCCCTAAAGATAAGAAGATAGGATTTGCAATTGATGTATATACTGAGCAGCAGTTTGCAGGATTTTTTGCATCAGAAAATCTTCTTAATACAGACAATCAGGCAGATCATGTAGTTGTATATGAAATAGAAGATGGATACGCACTTGCATTTGAAGACCTACCATCAAATGCACTTACTGACGAAGACTATAACGATATAGTAGTTGCCGTGAGAGCAATTGCGTGTGAAGTGCCTACAGGTGGTACAAAGTACGCTGATCTTCGGATTACAAAGGATGCATCAGTTGCGACATCAACAACAAACCAAACATTTAATTATTCAATCTCTGTAACAAACGGAGGACCAGATACTGCTACAGGTGTAGTGGTTAATGACGTACTTCCAGCTGGGCTT
>JAUIHD010000032.1 GCA_030432135.1 bacterium
TAAGAACCCACCAGCAATAAGCCAATCGAAGAATATGTTGTGCACGCGATCAAACCATTGTTCTTGGTTGTATAACTTTGCTTCATACTTTTCGTTGAAAACATAGTTGAAGTTCCCCTGCCCCCAGCCAAGCACCGGACGCTCCTGCACTCCTTCCCACGCAAGTCCCCAAATGGCTGTTCGTACCACCAAGTCTTCTTGCAAGTCAATGTTGGCAATACGCTTGAGTGAACCACTGTTCTGTACAAACGCAGAATCGCGTACTCCCATAAACACGAGAATAAGTACGGTCAGTGCAAAAAAACCACCAATAGCGTACTTCCGCAGCTGTGGAACCTTACGTCCAAACAGCGCTATGTATGCAACCGCTGCCACAGAGCCTCCCACAAAGCCCAAAAAGGTACCTCGTGTCCCTGTCTGCAACAGTGTATATGCGAGAATGAGTCCTGCCACTGCGTACGCTACGCGATGCCCATTTACTTTTGAGCGCAGTGCCAAAAACGCCACGAAGAAAATGTGGAAGAGCATATACACTGCCATGTATGCAGCATTACCCAAACGTGAATCAACACGACCACGACCACCGGCAAATATATCTGCCTGCTGCCCAAGCCCATAGAGCGCAACCAAAAGTGCAACCACAACCGACGTGTGCAAGAAGTATGACCAGAGCTTTTGAGTGGTCAGGACACTCCCCGCAACAACAGTGTACATAAAGACATGCACAAGTGTGACGTAGCCGTCCATCCGCTCGAAGTTACTCCAAAAACTTTTCAGCGGATACTCTCCAAAGAGGTTTGCGAAAAACATCACTACCAAGAGCGACCCAAAGGTCGGCACTATCCACGAGAACTTTGGACGATACCGGACATCGCTCAAAGCAAGCAAGATCCATGAGGCAAAAACAATCTCAACAATTATTCTAAACGCAAAGTTTTTACCAGTGATAAAGGGGAAGAAAAAATCATTTTCTACATAAAGGGGCAGAAACGGAATGAGGAACAAACCTCCAAACACAACTGCTTGCAACATATCTTTCATATGAGAGCAATAGTACCACGCGTGCAATACCTGCAACCAGTGTGCAACTCAAGACGATGGAAGAATGGGAGGCTGTCAAATCGACACAGCAAAAGCACGGGAGGCTTCGCCTCCCGTGCTGTATACGTTTTCACATTCTACCCCTTCTTCATCTGTCTCCACATTTAGTTACTAAAAATAAGATACTAAAATGTGTTTGCACATGATGCAGAACGAGAAAATCCTGCATCTTCTGCTTCCTGCTCTGTACAAAAGTATGATTCTCCTTTTCTTGTATCAATTTTAATTCGATTATAGTTTGGACAGCCTTCCAAAAAGTAGTTTCGTCCATATGCTTTTTCAGAAATATTTCCTTTAATAGTACACGTAGGATTCTCTGGTCCTGCATCAACCTCTCTCAGTGATGGACTTTCTTCTTGTGCACACTCACTCCATAAGCCTCTGCCATTTAGTTTTGCGTCTTCTTGTGCACTGGCTAAAAGATCTCGATATCTATTGTCTGGAGCAACTGCTAAAACTTTTGCGTGTCCTTGTCGCACCAACGCTTCATTTACAAACACATCGTCTTCACTCGGAGTATCAGCCACAATATACATATACCGCAACAAACGTCCATAACGATCTGCACCCGTTATATCTTTCTCAATTCTTACATGAGCATCTCCTAAAAGAGTTTTTAAATAATCGCGAGACTCTGCATAGTGACAGTCGCCTCTTTCTGGGGCATTTATTCCCAAAAGCCGTATTCTTACCTTATTTTCTACATCGACCGTATCGCCATCTGCGACGTACACTACCTGATGTACACTATTTTCAAATGCATCTGCTTTTGTATCACGCACAATTTTGTACCCTGCTACAGAACCTCCTGCCAATAGCATTGCTATAAGTGCACCAAGCGTTATTTTTTTCATAACTACATTCTACCTCGCACAACTATATATTTATTTCACCGTGTGAACAGAAGATCATTTTCCGTACGTCTACCGCAAAATAATTTTCTGTGTCTCAACAAGATAATCAATCACCTTCTGTGCAAACACTTCTGGCTCCCCTTCACTTGTATCGAGTCTAAGTTCTGCGTGTTCTGGCACTTCATAGGGATCGTCTATACCAGTAAACCCTTTAATGATTCCCTTTCGTGCTTTATCATACAAACCTTTCACATCTCGTTCTTCACATACTGCAAGCGGCGTAGAAACATGTACCTCCAGAAACGTTCCATGTTGCTGTACAAGCTCACGTGCTTTATCACGAGCCTGTGTGTACGGAGCAATTAAAGAACAAATAGCAATGCCTCCATGCTTCGTTATTTCACTGGCAACATATCCAACCCGCTGTACATTTAAATCACGATGCTCTTTAGAGAATCCAAGCTCGCTGGTGAGATGGTTACGTATCACATCACCATCCAACAACGTTACTTCCCTGTCTTGTATCTCCAGTAACTTAGAGGCAAGAATGTTTTTGAGAACAGTCCTGACCATTCAATTTATTTTTACTGGTATTATTTTCTCCCCCACACAGCAACTGTTGGAAACAGCTGTTCTCGGACAGGCAATGGTAACTTTGCAAATACTGCAGCATTCTCAAACTCCCACCGATATAAACCAGTCATTACTCGTGATGGATCAATTTTTACATCATCTCCAAGCTTTTTTTCTAATGCTTTATGGCTTCGCATTTGATGATATGTATAGCGGTCTGGAGAAGTTCCCAAGAAACGTTCATAATAATCTACTACTTCACTGAGTGACACATATCTCACAAACTTTCTTTCTGGTAGAACTTTTGGAATAGTATTGCCTAAAAATACATGAAGTCTCTCTTTTAGAGACCAAGGGTAGAGGGCATGCCCTAGATCATATCGATGCACCATTATCCCACCCTTTTTCACATATCTGGATGAGAACTCCATAAACTTTCCAAGTTGTTTAACATGCTCTAGTACGCTAAAAGAAATTACCACATCAAACGAAGCGTCTTCTAGACCCTCAATAGATTCATACCCAAGCTGAGAAGAGACAGTCGCTCGAGGCACGTCTCCAACATTCTTTTCAGCCTTTTTAAAAGAGTTCGTAATTGGTTCAATTCCTACATATTCAAGATTGGGATATTTATCTATCATTGTAGGTACATATGAAGCTGTACCACAACCTATTTCTAACACTTTGATAGATTTATTTGACGACCCTTCAACAGCCTCTTTAATAACCTCATTGAAAAAGTATTCTTTTGAATTCATGAGAAAAGTATACCATTGGTAACAAACACTCTCCCTCATTAAATGACTTCTTACTTTTATTGACACATTCTTACAAAACTGAGACACTTGCCAGCAATGTTAAGTTATGAAGAAACTAACTTACTATCGACCTGACATCGACGGACTGCGTGCCTTTGCTGTTATACCCGTCATTTTATTCCATCTCGATATTCCAGGGTTCTCAGGAGGATTTGTTGGTGTCGACATCTTTTTTGTCATTTCTGGGTATCTCATCACCTCAATAATACTAAGAGAAGTTAAGGAAGAGAGGTTTTCACTAACACGATTTTGGGAACGTCGTGTCCGTAGAATCATTCCTACCCTAACTGTTGTTATCTCCACGACAATCGTTGCATCTTATTATATAACCCTGTACCCAGTAGACTTCAAAGCATTTGGTCTTACTGTGGTTGCTCAAAGTATATTCCTAATAAATATACTTTTTATGCGCCAGACAGCATATTTTGCTGCACCAGTAGATACCATACCTCTATTACATACGTGGTCACTTGCGGTTGAAGAACAATTCTATATATTCTTTCCACTTTTTCTCTTTGTTGTCTACAGGTATACAAAAAAGTATCTTTTTTCAACACTTGCACTCTGTGCAATTGTCTCCATGGGGCTGAGTATCTATTTTGTAAATATCAATCCCTCAGCGAGCTTCAACTTCCCTTTGCTTCCTCCTATATGGGGAGGTGCGACGAACCTTAGCGCAGGATTCTATTTTTTTCCAGCACGCGCATGGGAACTTCTTGCAGGGGCACTACTTGCTGTCGGGAGTCTACATATCATTTCTACAAAATATGCAGAGATTATATCCTTTCTTGGTTTTGTAGGTCTCCTGTATTCTTTCTTCATGATTTCTGAAAAATCATTCCCAGGATTGATTGCGCTAATTCCTGTTCTAAGCACTACACTAATCATCTGGGCAAATACCAGGCAGAGTACGTTCGTTAAGAATTTTCTTTCATTCCCAATATTTATATGGGTAGGACTTATCTCCTACTCACTATATCTTTGGCATTGGCCAATTATCGTGCTCGCAAAACAATACTGGATGTCTGAACAACCCCCTTACTTTAAGCACTTTGTTCTACTTCTAACGCTCGCACTATCTCTTGCTACCTATAGATTTGTTGAAACTCCATTCAGAAATAAGAATTTTATTCCCCGAAAATTACATGTATTTGGTTTTGCCACAACGGTGACACTGATATTACTTATAAGTGGACTCTATATATTTAAACACGACGGACTACCACACAGAGCCCCTGAATCCGCACAAATAATTGGTGTTGCCGCCACCGACTTCAACCCTCGCCGTGATGAGTGTTTCAAAAACAACTTTTCTAAAGTTCTATCAGGAGGTAAACCATGCATTCTTGGAACAGAGAGTGAAACCAATAAGATAGATTTTGTTTTGTGGGGGGATAGTCATGCTAATGCATTAATGCCTGCATTTGATGAGGTGGCTAAAGAACAAGAAGCACAGGGAGCTTTCTTTGGTATTGGGGGCTGTGCACCCTTAGTAACCTCAGTAACAATCACAAAAGATGACGGTTGCGCTTATATGAAACAAAATGTAATACAGTATATTAACGAGCACCAAGTTAAAAAAGTATTTCTCGTTTCTAATTGGAAAGAAGTCTATCAAGTACTCTCAAGCGATTCAAAAATCTCATTAGAAGACGCTCTAAACCAAACATTGCAACTTTTTCCAGAAAAACAAAAAGTAGTACTTTTCAAAAAAGTACCCCGGCAGGAAAATTTTGACACACGGAATGTTTTCTATGCGGCAAGTAAGGAAGACTTCGATATCAATACACTTAATATCTCTTACGCCGAACACATCACTGCTACTGAAAATATTAGTCGCACAATCGACAGAATCAGTACTCAAGAACACATCACCTCTAAAGATCCTACTTCTTTACTGTGCAATAATATTGAGTGTGTACTGACTCAGGATGGTTATATTTTATACAGAGACAAATCACACATGAACACAACTGGCTCCAAATTGCTGAAAGACATTATCTCGCTTTAAAAGAGATGACTTTCGTTCAAAATGGTCACAGGAAGAGAGTTTCGCATATCCTCAGTGAAGTGTTCAAAATCTTAATGCTTCAATACCATTAACACTTTTATAACAAATAAAATTGAAATGTGAGCACATATCAAAAATAATAATGCAGTATAATACAAGTCTAACTACTGAGTAGATAAGATCTATTTTAAGTACAGTAAATCCCCATAAAACTTTTTAGAAAAGCACTTGTTATAAAGTTAATGACAACTTCAATTAAAAAAACTACATCTATCTTTAAAAGAAACGGCAGATATCTTACTATTGGTTTTTCGGCACTCGGAACTAGTCAGTTTATAGGCATTTGTGTGGCTTTTATTTCTTCATATATTTTCGCGAACTATCTAGATAAAACAACTTACGGCAACTACCAGTTCGTATTAACAGTGCTTGGATTTATTAGCATTTTCACACTAAAGGGTGCGAACAAGCAAATTATTTATGCATGGGTCAAAAATGGTGAAAATATCCTTTCTTTAAAAACTTTTCAAGCAATCAAGTATTCAATTCCTGCCGTCGTGCTTGGAATCATCATAGGGGTATATTTT
>JAUIHD010000033.1 GCA_030432135.1 bacterium
CACGCTTTAGTCGGTCTTCCTCTTTATGATATAATCCGGCTATTACTATATAGGTATTACATATGAACCCAATTCTTATAATTCTTATTGTGCTTGCGATCGTAGTGGTATACGTCATTTTTCTCTACAATCGCTTTGTAACCCTTCGAAACAGAGCAGATGAAGCATGGTCTGATATCGACGTACAACTTAAGCGGCGGTACGATCTTATTCCAAACTTGGTAGAGACAGTGAAGGGATACGCAACTCATGAGCGAGAAGCATTTGAAAATGTTACAAAAGCTCGTGCACAAGCACTTAGTGCAGAGCAATCTGGAAATCCTGCAGAGATGGCAAGAGCAGAAAATATGCTTTCAGGAACACTTAAGTCTCTTTTTGCGGTTGCCGAGGCGTATCCAGACCTTAAGGCGAATGAAAACTTTGCAAAGCTTCAGCAAGAACTTTCAGACACAGAAAATAAAATCCAAGCTGCCCGACGCTTTTACAACAGCAATGTACGTGACTTCAACATTGCGGCAGAATCTTTCCCGTCAAATGTGATTGCAAATATGTTCAAGTTTACTAAGCGAGAATTCTTCGAGCTTGAAGAAGGAGAAGAGGCTGCGCGACAACCAGTTAAAGTAGATTTCTAGTATGGAAAATCAGCTACTACACGAAGTAGTGATCACAGCCATTATTGAAAAAGGTGGCAAGTATTTGGTCACACGTCGTTCACCAAATAAAAGAAGATTTCCAGGTATGTGGACGGTCCCTGGTGGCAAACTTGAGACAAACGATTATGTAAATCTTCCAAAAGACACGGAGCATTATTGGTACAACGTTCTTGAACAAGTGCTTCGTCGAGAAGTAGAGGAAGAAGTAGGACTTCAGATAAAAAATATAAAGTATGTGACCAGTCTCGCAACAGTGCATGCAGACGGAGCACCATCACTTGTGATCTCGTGTCTTGCAGAATATGAGAGTGGAGAAGTGAAATTGCAAGAAGAGGAGACAGATAAGTTCGAATGGATAAGTAAAGAAGAGGCGAAAGATTATGATCTGATTGATGGAATTTACGATGAGATCGTAATGGCAGACGATGTCCGACAGGGAAAGCAGATTGAATGGAAGCGAGCGTAAAAATAATATAAATCAAAAGCGCCGGACCCCCTTAGGTTGGGGTCAGGCGCGCTTTGCTTCCCAGCTCAGGGAAGCGGAGTGTCGGGTGGTGGCGGTGAACTAAATATAGAACTGGATGCCAGGCGGTTTCTCGGCCGGTCCAATCATCCACATGACTGCGAGAGCGATGAGGATCCAGAGAAGCCAACGCTCTCGTCGAAAGAAGTTTAAGAAGCTTATCATTGTCTACCTCTAATACTGACTGTTTAGTGGGCGTGTATCTGTCTGGCCTCCACTTAATTTTGTAACGGTCCTAATCACGGTCTTCATTGCCGCTAAGTGGGCTTCCCTCTCTGTATCGCTTCTGTTGGCGACATTGGCATCAAGTGAGACAAGTGCCTCAATAGCTTCGTCTAGATGTGCGAGACATGCCGCATCTGTCTCGCATGTAAGGTTTGCGATTGCAGTTGCGACCCTTTCGGTGCCCCGTCGGTCTTCTCGTGTGTGGCCGATTGCGACCAGGGAGATTACTAACAGAAGGATTGTGCTGACAATACCAATGAATTTCATGTAATCTTGGGACGTGAACATGAGGAATTCCTCCGAATAGCTTGGGGGACAAGTGTCCAGTGAGCTTTCTAGTTAAATTATAACATACAAAATACCATTTTGTCAAATAAGATTGATTTGGTATAAAATAAGATCTTATATGGCTACACTATATACACAACAATCAAGAAACGTCTGGAAGACATGGTTTCTCATGACCCTTTTTCTAGTACTTATTATTGGAATAGGGTATTTTCTTGCGGCATATTATGGAGATACAACAATTCTCTATATTGCGGTAGTATTTTCTCTTTTCATGAATATTTTCTCTTATTGGTTCTCTGACAAAATAGTTTTAAAGATGACCGGTGCGCACCCTGCCTCAAAGGAGCAGTACTTTGATCTCTATACTATGACAGAGAATCTCGCTATTACTGCAGGACTTCCGATGCCAAAGCTTTATATTATCAACGACTCTGTGCCAAACGCTTTTGCTACTGGGCGAAACAAAGACCATGCTGTTGTTGCGGTAACAACAGGACTCTTACAGATTCTCGACAAAACAGAGCTTGAAGGAGTAATCGCGCACGAACTCGCACATATTGGAAATAGAGATATTTTACTGCAGACAATCGTCGTAGTTCTTGTTGGGTTTATTGCAATTCTCTCCGACATGTTTACGCGTTCTCTTTGGTTTGGTGGAGGAGACAGAGATAATAAAGCGGGTGGATGGCTTATGTTCGTAGGTTTTGCCCTCATGATCCTTTCACCAATAATCGCAACTCTTATAAAGCTCGCCATTTCGCGTAGACGAGAATTTCTTGCCGATGCTTCCGGAGCGCTCCTTACACGATATCCTGAAGGGCTCGCAAATGCGCTTCGAAAAATAGAGAGTCATGGACGTCCTATGAAACGAGCAAGCAATGCGACTGCACATATGTACATATCAAACCCATTTGGTGGAGATAAAAATAAAGAAGCAGGATTTATGGCGCGTCTATTTATGACCCATCCACCGACAGGTGACCGAATACGAGCTCTACAGGGAATCGAAATATAATATGATAAAATTGAGTCATAATAAAAAACTATGAAGTACGTATATTTTTTCATTTTATCTTTACTTGTGCCGGCACTTGTTTCGGCTCAAAGTGTTTCTATTAGTGGGGCGGTTAAGACAGAATCTTCAAATAGCGGTAACATTCGGTTTACTTATGAGATAGAGGAAGGAATGGGTGTGAGTTTGAGTCCGACATGTAGCACAAATGCAAAATTCTTTATAGAAGAAACAGGGGCAGTAGTTTCTTGTGGTGAGACATATGTAGTACCTAATCCTGGAGAGGGTGGCCGACTTGAAGTGATCCCTTACGAAGTACCTCAGGATACTGTTGTGACACACATCCTGTACCAGGTTATACAGGACGGTACAAAAAATGAATTTACTAGACAAACCGTCTCGCTCTCATCGCGCGTTGCGCAGCCTGTGTTCAAGAATGTTTCTGTACGACAGGAAGATGTAAAAAAACCAAAAGTTACTTTGTCATGGGAGACTTTGGAAAAAGCTAGTGTCGCACTTGTGATTGGCTGTGATTCAAAAGAATTAACTTTCTTAAAAGGGGGAGAAAAGTATTCATGTAATCAGCAAATAGCGCTTGATACGGATAGTAATAAGGGTTCTACAATGCTTGAAGCTCAAAATTATTCTCTTGAAGAAGGGCTACTCTTTACGTTTACTGCAGAGAAAGATGGTGTAATTGGCGCACTTAAAAATGTCTCATTTACATTTGAAACTACAACAGATAATGCAGAAGAGGCGGGGGAGACGACAGACGAAGAAGGGTTAATCAAAATACTTTGGTCTCAGGTGCAGGCTTTGCTCCAAGTCTTTGCAGGATTATTTAGTTAGAAACTTTCACTTGATATACTAAATGGCGCGTCGGTACGCGCCATTTAGTATTGGGAGGAGTGGCAGAGTGGTTGAATGCGCAATCTTGGAAAGATTGTGTACAGGAAACTGTACCGCAGGTTCGAATCCTGTCTCCTCCGCATAAAATTATTTTTATGCACAACAAAATATAAAGAATTGCTGATACTATTATGAAAGTAAACACATGGCTTTCTTTTTAAAGAAAAAAGTTTTCTATACGTTATTTACTGTTGCTGTTATTGCAATTTTTGGTTTTTTCTATTTCAATCGTGAACCAGAATACAATTTTGAGATTGAACCAGTTGCACCAAGAGATATTGTGCAGGTAGTTAGTGAGACTGGTATAGTAGAATCTGGCACACATGCTGATCTAAGCTTTGATATATCTGGTCGTCTTGAGCAGATTTTAGTTAAGGAAGGTGAAAAAGTTGAAAAAGGTGAGCTGCTTGCAGCTCTTAAAGGGGACACTTTGTATGCTGACGTGCTTTCTGCAAAGGCAAACCTAGATGTACAAAACACTCGCCTTAATGAACTACTCTCAAATACTTCAAGTGGAGATGGTATCGAATACCAACAACTTGTCGAGCAACAAAACAATGCTGTGCAAAATGCGTACCGCTCTCTTTTGAGTACTGATCTAGAAGCATATAGTGTGGATGATTTTGGAACAGGTAGCGCGCCTATTATTTCCGGTATATACAACAGTGACGAACAAGGAGATTATTTCATAGATGTATTTGCTTCTAGTGCACAATCCGGGGCATCCTTTAGTGCGACAGGGCTTGAAAAGAGTTCTGGTCCTGCAAGTCAAACATCTGCAGTTCCACTTGGAACGCGTGGGCTCTTTATTAAATTTCCAGCAGGTACTATAGATATAAACAAAAGATGGATCGTGTCTATTCCAAACAAACGAAGTAGTACGTATGCAACTCGCCTTAATGCCTACGAAGCTGCAAACAAAACACGAGATCTTACACTTAGTCAAAACGAGAGTTCCACATATAGTATTTCAATTGCGGAAGCGCAAATAGACCAGGCTCTTGCGGCTCTTAATAGGGCAGAGGTTGCGTATGAAAACACTCGTCTCTTTGCGCCGTTTTCAGGTATTATTTCGGAGATCTATCTTTCGTTAGGTGAAACAGTTTCTGCGTTGACTCCCGTCGTATCCCTTTTTGCAGAAAGTTCTCATGAAATAGAAGTTTTTATACCAGAAGATGATATTGCATACATTGAAATTGGGGATAGTGCAGATATCATGTTTGACGCTTATCAGGGGGAAATTTTTAAGGGGTATGTACAATTTGTGGCACCAAGTGCTATCAATCGAGAAGGTGTCAATGTATTTAAAATAATCGTTGCAATCGAGCAAGTAGACGAACGAATAAGGGCAGGCCTCTCTGCAGATGTTGAGATCGTGGCTGAAGTAAAAGAGAGTGTACTTGCGGTTCCTACGCGTGCAGTAGTGTATGAAAATAATGAAGAACACGTTCGGATATTTAATGGAAATGAAGTTGCCTTAATCCCAGTTACAACTGGTCTACAAGGGTCTGATGGATATATAGAGATACGGAGCGGTCTAAACCAAGGGCAAGAAATAATTACTTTTATTGACGAAGATACACTGGAAAGTCTTTCAAAGAAATAGTCATGGCTTTATTCGAAGCTATAAATCTTGAAAAAACTTACTACGGTGACGGGGATGGGCTCGACACTCAAGTTCTTAAGGATATTACCTTTACTATAAATAAAGGGGAGTTTGTTGCCGTGATGGGTCCTTCTGGCTCTGGCAAATCAACATTGTTACATATACTAGGGTTTCTTGTTGGGAGTACGGGAGGTGTTTATAAATTTAATGATAAACATTACGAGGACTATTCAGAAGAAGAAGTGGCACATATTCGTAATAAAGAAATGGGATTCGTTTTTCAATCATTTAATTTGCTTCCTCGCCAAACTGTGATGGAGAATGTTCGACTTCCTCTTTTA
>JAUIHD010000034.1 GCA_030432135.1 bacterium
GCTTCGTGACAAATGCAGTATAAATTATATCAGGTAATAGTCGAATAAAATAATGTTTACATCCTATTTTGATGCGTTTCGCAGCCTAAACCGGAACGTTCTGCTCCACTTCGCTGCGATTAGCGTTATTGGCTTTACGGTCGATGGCGGTATCTTCTCCGTCGTCTTTTTTTGAATCTTCCTTAACAGGTTCTTGTGTATAGTTTTTTGCTGCTTCGAGTGCCTCTTTTTTATTATCAAATGTATGGAATATGTCACCTACTCTTGGCAGTTCGGACCAGCCGGTAACTGCTACAGGACTTGAGAAACTTGCTTCAGAGATATTTTTTCCAAGAAAATTTTCAATAATACGAAGAGGAACATAACTTTTGCCAGATTGGAGCGCCATGCCGTTTCTCAAAGTCCCATTTTTAATGATGATAGTTGCAGTGATCCCTTTTTTCTTGTCGAGATTACTTTCGATAATGACTCCTTCTGCTCTTACCTCTGGATTACCAGTAAGTTCTTCGAGCTCTGCAGCAAGAAGCACGAGGTCAAGCAGATCGCTAATACCTTCACCTGTTTTTGCAGAGATTGCAGCCCATGAGATATCGCCTCCATATCCTTCAACATAGATGTCGTGTTCTGCAAGGGATTGCTTTGTTCGTTCAACGTCGGCACCTGGTTTATCGATCTTGTTGATGGCAATGATATAGGGTAGTTCTGCTTCTTTTATACATCCAAGAGCGTCGAGTGTCTGAGTGTTCACTCCGTCGTCAGCCGCAACAACAAGGATGGCGATATCTGCCGCTTTGGCACCGCGAGTACGTACTGAAGAGAATGCTTCGTGCCCTGGAGTATCGAGAAAGGTGATCTTTTGGTCGGTATCGTCTTTTCCTTTGTGTACTACTTCATAGCTACTGATATGTTGTGTGATCCCGCCAGCTTCTTTTTCAGTGACATTTGTTGAGCGGATATGATCAAGAAGCGTTGATTTTCCATGATCAATATGACCCATGACAGCCACGACGGGTGGGCGAGGGATTGTATGTTCTTGAGGGGCTTTGTTTTCCATAATTGTTTTGGGATACTAACATAAAAAACCTTTTATTACATAGGGTTCCTTAATATGAGTATGTATTTAAGAGAGAGACTCTTTTGCTTCTTTAACAGCTTGTTTCTCTTCCTCGGTGAGTTCAAATGTAGAAGAAAACTTCTCAAGCGGCTTTCCAAACATACTAACACGCTCTCGAGAGTAGAGACTTGAGAGTACGACGCCGTTTCCGTCTTCGTCTAGGAATGCTGCGCTAAAACTTTGGTTTCCTCCAGAACCAGTTCCTTTAAATGGGTTGAAGCGCACAAGAGAGGTGCCGCGGACACTGGTCATCACACGCTCGTTTAGGTCTTTAAAAACATTATTTGCTGTATTACGCCACTCTTTCATTTTCTCGATATCATTTGAAAGTGTAAAAATAACACCTTCAAGACTTTTTGCTTTTTGCCCTTTCATCAAGCGGTCAATTCGGCGACTTAAACTAATGACAAAACCAATGAGCACGAGTGTTGCAACAAACAGTACTGTTAGTAAGAGGTATAGTGGATCTTCGACGAGCAGATTTCCGAAATTTCTGAGTCCTTCAAGTAGGGTATTCATTGAAAATGATTATGCCATATATCTTCTGTTTTTTATAGACCGTACCTTCTAAAATGTGTATAGTGCTTGTATATGACCTTTAGATTTTTCAGTCCAAAAGAAAAAAAGAAGAGATTATTTCTTGATTATGCATCTATCACTCCTATTGATGAGAGGGTTTTAAAAGTAGTGCATGATGCACATCAGTATTTTCAAAACCCTTCTTCTATTCATAAGGATGGCGTCAAAGCGAAGGAACTTATCGAGGAAGCACGGAAAAAAGTGGCATCTTTTTTCCGTGCTCATCAAGACGAAGTTATATTTACTGCCAGTGGCACAGAGTCATGTGTCATGGCAATCAGGGGTGTAGTTTCTGAGGCAAGAAAGAAAATTGGACGACCGCATATTATTATCTCTGCCATAGAGCATCCAGCGATTTCTGAAACGGTCACATTGTTAGAGGAGGAGGGAGTCGAAGTTTCTGTATTGCCAGTTGATGAAAATGGTCTTGTGCAAATCGCTGTCCTCAAGGAACTTATAAAAGAAGAAACAATACTTGTGTCTATTCAAATGGTGAATAGCGAGGTTGGCACTATTGAACCGATCAGAGATATTTCTCTCTATATCCAAAAAATAAAAAAAGAAAAAACATTTGTAAAAAACGAAAATACATACCCACTTCTCCATACAGATGCCAGTCAGGCAATATGTTTTGAAGACATTGATCTGAGAAAAATACATGCTGATCTTCTTACGGCGGATAGTATCAAGTGTTATGGTCCACGTGGCATGGGGCTTTTGTTTAAAAGACGCAATGTAAAAATTTCTCCAGTCATTACTGGAGGAGGGCAGGAATTTGGTCTGCGGTCAGGAACAGAAAATCTCCCAGGTATTCTTGGGTTTGCAAAAGCGTTAGAGATTGCTGAGGTAATTCGAGTGGGAGAAGGAGAAAGATTGGCTGATATTAAAAAATACGCGGCAGAGAGGATTACCGCCCTTATTTCTAAGTGTGAAATAAATGGAAGTATAGAAACATCGTCCCCACATATTCTCAATATTTGTTTTAAGGATGCTGATGCAGAGTTTGTCGTGCTTTCACTCGATGCACTTGACATCTCTTGTTCTTATGCCAGTGCATGCAAGTCTCTTCATGGTGATGCAACATCTCTTGTCATCAGTGCATTAGGAAAAGAAAAATGCGCAGGATCATCAGTACGATTTTCATTTGGTAGAAGTACAACAAGAAAAAGTATTGATCGATTAATAGAAGTACTTACTGAACTTATGCACCGTGGTGTCATAAAATAAAGTTGTTATAATTATTCTCATGGAAGATCTTAATAAACACCAGCTTGTTTTACTTACTCTCCTTGTGAGTTTCGTTACGTCCATTGGTACAGGGATCATTACGGTGTCTCTGTTGCAAGAGGCACCTCCCGTGATTACTTCAACAGTTAATCGTGTTGTTGAAAAAACAATCGAAACAGTAGTACAGGGCCCCGAAGTGCCAGGAAAAAATACAGAAACAGTTCGTGAGGTTACCGTGGTGGTAAACCAAGAAGAACTTGTTACGGAATCTATTGAAAAAAATTCAAAAAGTATCGTGAGAATTTTTGAAAATAGTGAGATTGGTGGGGAAGTCTTTTACGGACTAGGTATTATTTCTGGGGGCAACATCATTTCAGCACGTGCGAATAATTACAACTCAGGTATGGACTATCGTGTTGTGTTTAATGATGGTACAGAGACTTTTGTTACGCGAGAGCCAGATGGAGCGTCAGATAGAATTTCAGTATTTAAGGTCACTGATGGTGGTACATACACCAGTGTGGAATTTGGAAATGCTGCAAACCTGAAGCTCGGACAGTCTCTTATTGTTATTGGAGGAGCACAACAGCGGGTAGTATCGATTGGTAATCTCGCATCTCTTGTAAACGGTGAGGAATCTGGTCTCATCGAAGAAATAGAGGTATCTCTTGAGGGAAATGATCAAGTGCTTGGTGCTCCAGTAATTAATCTGAAGGGGCAAGTGGTAGGACTACGTACAAGGAGAATTGGTGCGAGTGGTAGCCCAATAACATACTTTATTTCGATTGATAAACTAAAATCAGAATTGAGTTCATAAACCTTGCTTTTTGGCAGATTTTAGATATAATTTTGCTGTATATGATGTATACAAAGCCTTATTTTTAGGCTTTTATAATTTTTAGATTATGCCCCCATTCAATAATTTCACTACAAAAGCAAAAGAAGCAATAAAGCGAGCCCATGAGCTCGCTATTGAGCGTGGACAAAATCACGTGAATCAGCTTCATCTACTTGCGGCACTTGTGTTGCAGGAGGAGAGTATGGTCATTTCTGTACTTGACCGGATGGAGGTTGACTCAGTACTCCTAAGCGATGTTGTTATCGAAAGTGTTGAGAGTCCAGAGGCAAATGGAACACTTTCTCCTTCATACCAGATTTATCTCACCCCAGAACTTGCCCATACGATTGAGCATTCTTCAAAAGTGGCACGGGAAATGGGTGATGAGTTTGTTTCTACGGAACATCTGTTCTTGTCGATTCTTGATGTAAAAGGTCCTGCTACTGAAGTATTGGTGCGATTCAAGATTGATCGAAGTGAAGTAGCACAACTTATTAACGAAATTAAGAATAGTCGTGACGCGGAAATTCCTACACCAAAGAAATTTAAGTTTCTCGCAAAATTTACACGAAACCTTACAAAGCTCGCGCTTGCGAACAAACTCGACCCCGTGATTGGTCGTGATGAAGAAATTTCTCGAATCATTCAAATCCTTTCAAGGCGTACAAAGAATAACCCTATTCTTATTGGTGAAGCCGGAGTTGGTAAAACTGCTATCGTCGAAGGTCTTGCTATTCGTATGGCAACAGGTGATGTGCCGGAATCTCTTAAAAACAAAGAACTTGTCTCGCTTGATCTAGGGCTTCTTATCGCTGGAACAAAGTACCGAGGAGAGTTTGAAGACCGTCTAAAAAATCTTTTGAAAGAAATAGAGCGCGCAGAAGGAAATATTATTCTCTTTATTGACGAGATACATACGATTGTTGGTGCAGGAAGCGCCGAAGGGTCAATTGACGCATCAAACATGCTTAAGCCGCCACTTGCCCGCGGAGAACTTCGTGCTATCGGCGCAACGACTATCAAAGAATACCAGCAACACATTGAAAAAGATCCAGCGCTTACACGGCGATTTCAGCCGGTGTTTGTAGAAGAGCCCTCACTTGATGATGCTATTACAATTATGCGTGGTCTTAAGGAGCGATACGAGCTTTACCACGGAGTACGTATTACTGACGATGCGATTGTGGCATCTGTTCATTTGGCGAGTCGATACATCACGGATAGATTCTTGCCGGACAAAGCGGTTGACCTTGTAGACGAAGCAGCATCACACCTTAAAATTTCTCTTGAAAGCATGCCTTCGGAACTCGAAGACGCGCACTCAAAGATAATGAAACTCGAGATAGAAAGGGAAGCACTCAATAAAGAAGTGGAAGCTTCTCCTCGTAATACAAAAGCTAAGAAGCGTATCAAAGAGATTGAACAGGATATCGCTGATCTCAAGGAAAAAACAAGTGAAATAGAAAGGCGATGGAAGACTGAGAAGGAAACGGTTACGGATATTAAATCTATCAAGAAAGAGCGCGATGAATACCGTGTAGAAGCAG
>JAUIHD010000035.1 GCA_030432135.1 bacterium
AAGTAATGTCTAAGGGTTCATACGACGATTATTCACCAGAAAAGATTGCGAGCGCGGCTGCTGGAGACGGTAAAGCACTTCTATTCTTTCATGCGTCATGGTGCCCAACATGTCGTGCACTTGATTCAGATATAGAGAAAAATGCAGTAGCTATTCCAACTGGTGTAACTATCTTGAAGACAGATTACGACAAGGAGGGAGAACTTAAACAGAAGTACGGGGTAACAACACAACACACGCTTGTACAAGTTGATAGTGAAGGAAACCTGATTAAGAAATGGACTGGATCTCGGACGCTTGCGGCTCTCATAGATAATATTCAGTAACATTTATGACACTTCTTGTTGTATCAATTATCGCGGGCATGCTCACAGTGCTTGCGCCGTGTATCCTGCCGCTCTTGCCGGTTGTGCTTGGAGGCACTGCGGCAGATGTAACTGACAAGCGAAGACCAATTCGTATTGTCTTCTGGCTTTCGCTTTCTGTATTTGTGTTTACCTTTTTACTTCGTGCAAGTACGATTTTGATTGATATACCACAGAGGTTTTGGAGTTATTTTGCTGCATTCATTATTGGGTTCTTTGGACTTACACTCTTGTTTCCAAGTTTGTGGGAGAATCTTTCGGCACCTTTGCAGAAGATCGAGATATTCTCTAATAAAGCACTTGCTGAGGGGAGTAAGAAGAAAAGTGTATGGGGAGATATCATAATGGCCCTTGCACTTGGCCCGATATTTACCACATGTAGCCCAACATATTTTGTCATTTTGGCTGCAGTGCTACCGGAGAGTCTTTCAAAAGGAGTGATTTATATTTCAGCGTATATTGTGGGGCTCGCTTTTTCTCTTTTGGTTATTGCATATGCTGGACAGAAAATTCTCTTGAAACTCAATGTTGCTGCAGATCCACGAGGAAGGTTTAAGAGGACATTAGGCTTACTGTTTATCGTCCTTGCAATTTTAATCGGAAGCGGGCTTGATAAAAAAATAGAGACAGCTATTCTCGATGGGGGCTTCTTTGATGTTACAAAAGTGGAACAGACAATTAGTGAAAAACTTATTGATGATGGTGATGGAGAAACAGAAGAACCATTAAAAGAATCTGCGCCGACTGAAGAAACGTCGGGAGACGTATCACAAGACGTTTCTGTACAGCAGGGACAGCGTACACCTCAGGGTCCACAATACGCAGAAATTGTTCGACCAAGTGGTTTTGTAAATAGTGAACCGTTTGAATTGAAAGATATTGTAGGAGAGAAGGTTATTTTGCTCGACTTCATGACGTATAGCTGTATAAATTGTCAGCGTACCTTTCCGTACTTGAATGAGTGGTACGAAAAGTACAAAGACGAGGGGCTAGAAATAGTTGGTATTCATACTCCAGAGTTCGCCTTTGAGAAAAAGATAGAAAACGTCGAGGATGCTGCACAAAAATTTGGTTTAGAATTTCCTCTTGTGCTCGATAACAATTACACCACGTGGACTGCATATGAAAATCGGTTTTGGCCACGAAAGTATCTCATAAATATTTATGGTGAAATTGTTTATGACCATATTGGTGAGGGAAAATACGAGGAGACCGAAGCAAGGATAGTAGAGCTTCTCAATGAAAGAAAAGAAGTTATCGGTGAGGCAGGGAATGTGTCAAAAACAGAAAGTGGAATAGTTTCAGGAAAGAATGTCGCTAAGAGCCCTGAGACATATTTCGGTGCATGGAGAAACAGTGCATTTTTTGGGAACGGAACTCCGGGCGCGATATATGAAAAAGACTTCTCATATCCAGTTCTTACATTGAAGAACAATTTTTACTTAGATGGCACATGGGCAATTGAAAAAGAATATATTGTAAATAAGGAAGCTGGTGCCTCACTGAGGTACAGGTTTGACGCTAAAGATGTATTTATGGTTGCCGAATCAGTAGAGGGTGCTGTTATTGAAGTATATATAGATGGTAAGAAAATCGATCCATCATTGAGTGGCGATGAAATAGGTGGCAACCTTAATATTACAGGGTCACAGCTTTTCCACGTGTATAAAGGTGGGAAAGGTGAGGTGAGAGAGTTGGAATTGAAGGTGATTGAGGGTGAAGCAAAACTTTACACGTTTACTTTCGGTTAGATATTTGATGAGGTCGTGGAATTGAGATAGACTCTAAGTATTACTATCATAAGGAAGTTATTTTGAAAACAACAAAACTTATCATAATTATTACCATTGGTGTGTTTATTCTAGGCGGTCTATCTCTTATTCCACTTTCAATTACTACACCTACAGATAATCTAGAAGATACTCAACAAGCTCAGGCTCTTAAAAGCAGTAATACCCAAATAGGATTTTCTACAGGAACAGATGATATTGTTGATTTTGTTGGACTTGACCAAGCATATAGGTGTGAATTTTCTTATCAAGACGAAGTAACTCTTACAGAAGGGGTTACCTATGTAGACGGTATGCGGTTTAGGGCTGATTTTGACACAACTATAAAAGAACTTGAAATAAATGTAGATACTCATTCAATATGGGATGGCAGTACAGTATACTCATGGTCGTCAGTCGATCCAGAAGGAATAAAAGCGCCAGCGTCTGCAGATGTTCTGAAGATGAACCCAATCAGTCAGGACGAGAATGGGGATATTATTGGGTACACGTGTACAGAAACAAGTGTTACAGATGATATGTTTGAATTACCAGAAGATATTGTTTTTCGAGATTTAACACCTGAAGAATTAGAATAATTATATGAGAAACGCACTTATTTTATTTGCTACTTTCGCCCTTTTATTCATTGTGGCCTTTGCCGTTACTCGGCCACAACCTGATACGAAAGTAGATAACGATAGGGAAAACCCAAAATCTACTGACATACTTCCTATTTCTCAGGCAGAATCTTTTGAAGATTGTGTAGTGGAAGGTAATCCTATTATGGAGTCATACCCACGTCAGTGTCGTGCAAAAAACGGAAGTGTGTTTGTGGAGAATATTGGTAATGAACTAGAAAAAAGAGATTTGATTCGTCTTCAAAATATTCGTCCTGGGGATGTAATTGAAAGCCCTGTGAAAATTACGGGGGAAGCACGCGGACCGTGGTTTTTCGAGGCGAGTTTTCCTGTTTATGTTATTAATTGGGATGGTCTTATTATTGGAGAAGGAATTGCGACAGCAGAGGGTGATTGGATGACAGAAGAGTTTGTACCATTTTCTACAGAAATAACATTTGAAAAGCCAGATCTGTATCCAGAGAGAGGTACGTTAATACTGCAGAAGGATAACCCTTCGGGCTTACCTGAGCATGATGATGCGCTTGAAATACCAATAAGATTTGAATAACAAAAGCCCGGATGTACATCCGGGCTTTTGTTATTGGGTAGATTTATATTTTGAGAATAGATTTTATTTTTTCTTCATCAAAGCCGATGATCATTTCGTCGTCTATAAAGATAACTGGTACTCCCATTTGACCACTTTTCTCTACAAGTTCCTGACGCTTCTCTTCATCTTCAAGAACGTTATAATCTTTATATTCAACCTTGTTTTCCTTAAAGAATGTTTTTGCTCTTTGGCAGAAGTGACATGTTGGCGTTGAGTAAATTGTGACGTTTGCCATGTAAACTTTATATTATTATTTTTAACATTTTCAATTATACACTAGTTGTCAAGCTAATTTTACATACAACCTTATTTTTAAGCTTAAAAAGCTACCTAAAAAATCAAAGGCCCGCTCCCTTGCGGGAACGGGCACAGAAGTTGACCAGAACGGGCCCTACGACTCGCAGTCGTAGGGATCCTCGGGGGTGCACGGACACCCGATCCCTGGACACCAAGGGAAGGGCATGTACCCATTTTCCTCGATACCCGTATCGCCCTTATGCACCAGGGTCTTCGGTCCTCCTACGGAGGTGATTACGCTCACGGTCGCCGTAATCAGAATGAGTAATACTCGCAACATTGGACGTATTCTCCAAACACCAATACTCCGTTAACCTCGAGGAGTCTAGGTCGACCGAAGCTCGCCTTAGCCATTGGCTTTTCCTAATAGGCAGAGGTCGATCTTTAACTTTCGTCCGTAGCAGAATATACCATATTGAAGAAAGAAAGTGTATAGTGTTATTTCAATTGTTTTAATTTAAGTAGAAATATTGTTTGTTTATAAGAAGTAAGAATCAATCATGGTGTGGCAGGTTTTTCGGATGTTTTATTTTGAAAAGTGACTATTTTGTTGTAGAATATCTCTTCGTCGTTAAAATATGAATTTATATGAGAAAAATTGTTAAAAATCTCTTCCAGTTGATAAAAGATTTCATAAAAAGTGCTAAGTACAGCCGTAAAAAGCAGATATTTCTTTTTATATTGCTTATTGCCTTTCTTATTATTGTCCGAAATATTGTTTCAAATACTCAGACTATGGAAACTGGGGCAAACCAAATTCGTGGAGTAAGAATTGAAACCATCACAGCTCTCTCTGGAGCAGGAAGTAGTTTGCAAGTGACTGGCACAGTTGAATCACAGAGTGAAGCTGATATACGTGCTGAAGGACAAGGGCAAATTATTTCTCTAAGAAAATCTTTAGGTGACTCTGTTTTTGCGGGAGAAATCATTGTAGAGATTGAAAATAATTTTGAACGAGCTCAGGTCGCACAGGCACGGGCAAGCCTTGATTCTGCTATTGCGGCACGACAAGAGTCATCATCACTAACATCTATTCGACTTGGAAATAGTAAGGTCGCGTTTGATGAAGAAAAAATATCAGCACGTAATAGTGTGACCAGCGCTCTTACGTCAGCTGAGAGTGCTATTTTTGGAAAAGCTGATCAGTTTTTCTTAAATCCAAGGACAAGTTCTCCGGTACTTAATATTTCGTCATTCGGTATTGACGACCTTGATGAGCGTCGTGCACAGATCGAAGACAGTCTTATTGTGTGGCGAGGCATGATCAGTGCTATTTCTAGTGAATCAGATATGTACACTCTATTGGCAGATGCCGAGGAAAGACTTCGATTTATGAGGGGATTTGTGAGAGATTTGTCTGATATTGTAACAAGGCAGGGAAATAGTACTCAAATTTCTGACATTATTTCTGCGCGCTCATCTATAGACACAGCGCTTGCAAATGTGTCTGGTGCAAATGATACATTGCGTAATGCTGAAACAAACTACAGACTTACTCAAGAAGAAGAAAGCCAGATTGTTGGTACTGGACTTACTACGCGCGATGCATCAGTAAGGCAGGC
>JAUIHD010000036.1 GCA_030432135.1 bacterium
CTAAAATTTACATAAAAATAGTGATTTTTATCTGTGAAGGTTAAAAGTGCCAGTAAACATATTTTAGACCGTATTGACCACCGAATATTAAAAGAATTACAGTCAAATGGTCGGATCTCTAATGTTGAGTTAGCTAAGGTGGTGGGTCTCAGTGCAACCCCGTGTTTAGAGCGCGTTAGACGTCTTGAGAATGATGGTTTTATTGAAGGTTATTCAGCTCGACTGAACCCTAAGAAACTATCTTTTTCGCTACTGGTTTTTGCTGAAATTCGTCTGATGCATACCTCCCCTCATATGTTTACTGAATTTAATGATGCTGTTTCTCGTATACCTGAGATTCTTGAGTGTCATTTAGTGTCAGGGGATTTCGATTACTTGGTAAAAGCGCGAGTTGGTGATATGCAGGAGTATCGAAAATTGCTTGGGGAAACCTTATTGAAGTTACCTGGGGTCAGGGCATCTCGCTCCTATATGGTCATGGAGGAGGTCAAAGAGACGGGTGCTTTGCCAATATCGGACAAAAAATCAACAGATTAGGATTTCTGTGTCATATTGTTTAACTTCCTTACCGTTTTTGCATTTACGAGCTTGAGATAGCTGAAACTTCAATTAGAATGGTAGCAGAGATAGATTAGGATATTATTTTGAGCAAAACTAAAACAAAACAAGCTGAAACAGTTTAAGCTAATCAGAATCTTTATTTTATTTATCAAGGATGGGATAATATTTCCCATCCTTTGTTTTTTCTTGAGATAAATTAATTATCTATGTTCTATTGAATGCACTGCCATAATTTCTACCACAATCTTTGCCTCCTTGTCTCCAAGTGTGATAATTGCTTCGTGGTTTCCTACACTCTTGATTGGTTGTGCAATCTTCACGAGCTGATCACTGATAGATAGACCAGTTGCTTCACTCAACGCTTCTGCTATTGCGCTTTCATCAACCGCTGCAAATAGTCCCCCTTCGTTGTTTGCCTTTACACCGATCAAAACTTTTGCTTTCTCAATTTTTTCAATGTTCGCCACAAGTTCTTCAAGCGCCTGTTCTCGCTCTGCTGCGATTTGCCCTCTTCGATCTTCTAGTTTTTTGAGCGCCCCCGGAGTTGCCAGCTCGGCAAGTTTTTTTGGAAAAAGTTTGTTTATCGCAAACCCATCAGCAACATTCTTCACATCGTATTGCTGTCCTACTTTTGGAACGTTCTTAAGTAAAATAACCTTCATAAAATAATATCTGTAATCTTTTAAGCCCTAGCTTTTTATCACATTTCAAACAAAACTTCAATTGCCTTATCGAGCTGAGGGTCACGCCCTGCATCAAAATCTTCCTGCGTAAGCGGAATTTCATAATCTGGTGCAAGCCCTTCTGCCGAGATAGAGACACCATTTGGTGTAAGCCATCGCGCCACTGTCACCTTAAGAGACGTCTCTGGAGTGATATGAATAAGCTCTTGTACAGAACCCTTCCCAAATGTCTGCTCCCCAACAAGTATTGCTTTCCCATGGTCTCGAAGTGCTCCCGCTAAGATTTCAGATGCAGACGCACTTCCTCCATTTACCAATACTGCGATATCATAGCCACTTTCAAACACGCCATATCCTTTGCTTCGATAGGCTTTATTTTCCTCTTTACCCGCAAAATCTTCTATGACGACAGTTTTTCCTTGCGGAAGAAACCAGCTCGCTATATCTGTTGCCGCCTCAAGAAAACCTCCCGGATTACCACGAAGATCTATAATGAGCTTAGTACGCCCTGATTCTGCAAACTCCCGAAGAGCATCTTTGAAAAGGTTTGCTGATGCTCCTGAGAAGTTGTAGAGCTCGATAACAAAAACATTTTCATTTTCACCAACAAGGCGTGTATTTATAGTAGGTATATCAATAGTGTCGCGCTTTACAGATATCTCGAGAGGTTCGCCTACATCATCTCGAATAATAGTAAACGAGACTGATGTTCCTTTTGGACCACGTATTTTTGCGATTGCATCATCGATATTCATCTGGCCGGTACTTTCCCCATCTATACCAACAATCTTGTCTCCAGCCTTAATTCCTGCGACTTCAGCAGGCATTCCCTTGAGCGGCGAAATAACAGTGATGACACCATCCCGCATACTGACCTCAATACCTACCCCTTCAAAGTTGCCACTAATATTCTCTTCAAATGCTTTTGATTCTTGCGGCGGAAGAAAAGTGGTATATGGATCACCAAAAGAGTTGGTAAGCCCTTCAATAGCACCCCATATTTTTTTGTCGTCAGTTACAAGCTCATCAGTGCTTGTTGATGAAGGAACAAATTTTTCGTTTAGTACTGCCCACGTTTTCCAAAATGGTGCGAAGTCAATTTCTCCAAGACCATTTTCAGTAGATTCTCTATTTATAAGATTTGCAGAAGCTGCTTGAATCGAGAAATTTTCTGTACCTCTCACATACCCAACAACATAAGCACCACCTATGAGTATGAGAATAAATGCAATAGTCGTAATTCGTTTAGACATATCGTACATGAGTCTTTATTGTCGCAAAAAAAATAACTCTGGGCAATTTATTTGTGAATTAAAGAAAAGTAAATGACCGGGACATGAGAGCCCCGGTCAGGTGGTGTGGCCTCCTTAGTCGGAGGTTTCAGGTTCGGCAGAGCTAGGCGTCGATGAGAGCCGTCGTCGCGCCGAGGTTGTTCTTCACGTGAGCCGCCTGTTCGATGGCCGTCTCGCCCTTCACTTGAATGCCCGTGATCTGGGCGCCGCCCTGGATGGTGTCGTCGTGTACGCAGTGTTGTCGTTGCATGGTCAATTTTCCTCGTGTCTTTCAGTTCAGATTGGTCACTGCTCACGAGCCGAGTTGGCAAGTGATGTGCTATTTCCATTTCTAAACATATCACAATAATGAAAAATCTGTCATTTACAAATCTGTGGAAAAGTATCTAAAAGAAAAGGCCCCCAGGCCTTGGTAGACCTGGGGAACCTGCTGACTGAAAGGAGGCAGAACGAGCCGGGCCGGCGACGCGCTAGACGCGGCGGACGGCGACGGGTTGCTCGAGTTGGAACGTTTCGGACTTCACGGCGACGGACGGCACCCTGGACATCTTCTGGGTACGCGCCGCGACTTCAGCGATCGACGGGTAGTGACTGGTCGTACCGGCGATCTGGATCGGGACGGCGGCGGCCGGACTGGTCTGCTTCACGGGATTGTCCACGAACGCCGCAGTGATCGGAATGGCTTGGCCGGTGTCGGTCACGTAGTAGACGGCGAAGGCGATCGGGACGGCGGACTGGCCGGTGTCGAGCGCGACGTTCTGCATCTTCACGGCGGACTGGCCGGTGTCGGTCACGGCGATGACGCCGCCGCTGTCGACGATGGCCGGCACGGTCGAGGTGATCTGGGTCTGGTCCAACTTGGTGTAATCGTTCGTCGACATCGCAGCGATCGGAATGCTGAGCAAGCCGACAAGGGTCATGAGAGTCAAGATCTTCTTCATCTCGGTGTTTTCTCCTGTTCTTCTTGAAGGAACTCCCCGCGCAGTAGCACTACACAAGGTTCTCCTTCATCCTACACCTTCGTAAAAACTTGTCAAGTCTTCTTTTTTATTATATAAATTTTTTACAAAATCCCTTATTTATAGCAATTTATTACTTTTCTAAAATCCATAATATCCTTTGTTTGCATAAGTGCTTCTCGTATTTCTTTTGAACCAGAAAAACCCGAGATATAGGCCTTTATATGTTTTTTCATCACTGCGAAACTCTTTGTATCCCCCAAAAATTTGTCGAAGAGTTCAGCGTGTTCGAGCAAAGCTTCTAATCGTTCCCCCTTTGAAACTGCTTTGTTGCTATATTTCACACTGTCTCCCTCTATCTGGCCTCGCACCGGGAGAGCAACCACCTCACTACTTTGTTTTTCCTTATTAAAAAACCACGGATTACCAAAGACTCCTCGCCCAAACATTACTCCGTCCGCTCCTGTTTCTTGTATTCTCTTATCTCCATCGGAAAGTGTGCCAAGATCTCCATTACCGATAATAAGCGTTTCACTTTTCATCTTGTCTCGTATCTCGACTGCATCTTTTATTCTCTCCCAATGTGCAGGAACTTTAGACATTTCTTTTCGTGTTCGTGCATGAATAGTCACGACAGCCGGCTTCTCTTCCAAAAGAATAGGAAGCCAGGTATCGAGTTCGTCTTTATTGTATCCGAGACGAGTTTTTACCGACACTGGAATTTCCTTGTCTCCGTTTTTTGCACCACGTTTTGCGGCTTGAATTATTTTCCGTGCCACATCTGGCGTCTTTATCATGGCAGACCCAGCTCCCTGCCGCTCAATAGCTTTGTCGGGACAGCCCATATTGATATCTACTCCATCAAAACCGAGTTCTAGTGCAAGTCGTGCAGCAGCTTCCATGTGCTCTTCGTTACTTCCAAAAAATTGCGCCACAACTGGTCGTTCGATATCTGAATGAATAAGAGCTTTTCTCAGTCTGTACTGCCCTTCCTCTGGTGCGAGTGCAAGACCGTCTGCAGAAACAAACTCCGTCCATGAGACGTACTGAGTACCAAGCTCTTTTCCGTTTGCATCAAATTTACTTTTTTCTGCCATCAACATACGAAAAGCCGCATCAGTGACATCAGCCATCGGTGCAAGACAATAAATTGGCTTATGAAGTTTTTCCCAAAAACCTTTGTGCATATAAAAACAATATATGTGAAAAATTATAAAAACGAAAGCGCCGCTGTTTCCAGCGGCGCTTGGATGTTTGAGATGCGCTTAGGGTCGCTACGGACCGTCGCGCGGTTTGTGGGGAAGATCCTCCACTACTTCTCTCCTCCTTTTATGTCGTCTTTCGCAATTCAGAATTTCAAGCTCGTCACAAATCAGAGATCAGTTTCCTTACCAGGTCATGTCGGTTCACGGTGCAACAAGTTGCGGCGTGCTTACCGACCATACTTCTCTACTGATTCTTCGTCTATCAAGGCGAATTGCTTAGGCGGCGGCTAGTGAAGTCCCCCCTTGGCGGGGAGGGCTTCGGATTGAACGTTCTGTCCTATTCGCACTTTACCTCCGCCTTAATAATTTGTCAACTGTTTAAAAGAAGTTTATTAGATTATGGCTCTTTAAATGGCTACATTAGA
>JAUIHD010000037.1 GCA_030432135.1 bacterium
TCTTAACTGCGGTGCCACTTGGTACTCCAAAGTCGACACCATTATGAGTGCCTGATGTATATAAACGCTCTGAATCAACCGTTTTACCAAAGAGTTGCGTAATACGTACATTCTCAACTGGCCACACAAGCGTTCCTGGGGATTGTGTCGGAAGTTTTGTACGATCAATCACCTCTTTCAATTGAGACTCATACTCAAAGAGGGCTTGTTCGAATTGCTTTTTTTGCTCTTGTTTTATTGCTATAAGTCTTTGGTACTCAGCCTCTTTATTCTTTGTTTCTTTCAAGATACTATCTTTTTCTTGTTTTGTTGTTTCGACTGATTGCTTCTGCCCTTTAAGTTCACGCTCCAGTCTTTCAAGTCTTTGTTTTTGAGTTTCGGTTGCCCCCTGTTTGTCTGCAAGGATCTCTATGTTTTCGAGAAGATTTTCAGTACCATCTTGAAGAGATTTTTGAAACGAGACAAGGTTTTCAACTTCACTCCATGCGTCTGACATATTTTCTGTACGGAGCATTACTTCAATAAGAGATTCATTTTCTCGCTCATTTATGTCCCGAATAGCTTGGGCAAGGGCTTTTTTATTTTGGATCACAAGACGTTCGTGCTCGTTTATTTCAATACCAAGTTCTTCAAGAGTAAGATTGGTCGTGTCTATTTTTGTTTTTGTGACATTAATATCCGTGGATATTTTTTTTGTCGTTGTCTCAAGATTAGATATGGTTTTTTGGAGTGTCTGAGCTTCTACAGTAGTTTTATCGAGTTCGACTTGGAATTCCCTAATTTCATTCTCGAGCTCCTGTATCTGGCTCCCCTTTTGTTCGATTTCGTTTCGAAGTTGGTCAACATTTATCTGTGCATGAAGAGACGTTGCACTCACTAAAAAAATTCCAGTAACTAGAAATGTTTTTAGGTACTTTTTATGCATTCTCTATATTCTACAGTATATCTATAGCCTTTTGTATTCGTATTTTTGCGTTATCTTTACCTAAAATATAAAGCAGGGTGAACGGGTCGGGAGATTTTTCAAGACCGGAAAGAGAAAAGCGTAATGGCCACAGAACGTCTCCCTTCCCTTCCTTTTCAGCATAATCCCATATTATATCTTTTGCCTTATCGACACTTTCGAGTTCTGCTTTCCCAGAAATAAGACTGAGGATATATTCCAGGTGTTTTTTAGTGTTTTCTTTTGTGCTTTTTTTCCAAACTAGACCTTCAGCATCATATTTAGGATTTTTCGTGAGAAAATCATACTCTCCGTTAATGATTGCCACCTCTAAATCAGACCAGACTTCTATACGTTCGATAATTGTGTCATACGATCGAGTGAGAGTTTCTGATGGGACGCTTACTCCTTTTTCTTTAAAAATAAGATCGATTTTATTTTCGATAACTTCCCTAGGGAGTTTTTTCAAATGCTCTTTGTTTATATAACGGAGCTTTACCTCGTCAAAAACACCTCCACTCTTCCCCACTTTTTCTAAATCAAATTTTTGCTCGAGTTCTTCGAGGGTGAATATTTCCTCATCTGTTCCTGGATTCCAGCCAATAAGTGTAAGGAAATTTACTAATGCCTCAGGTAAAAAACCTTTTTCTTTGTAGTACGAAAGGGATACTGCTTCCCCGTGTTTTCGCTTAGAAAGCTTTGACTTATCCTTTGCAAGAACGAGTGGTACATGGGCGTATTGTGGGCGTGGTGCACCTATAGCTTCTTGAATAAGGATTTGTCGAGGAGTATTCGAGATACCATCATCTCCTCGGATGACATGAGAGACGTTTGACTCAAAGTCGTCAATGACTACTGCAAGGTGATAGATAGGTTCATTAATGTTGCGAGCAATAATGAAATCCCCAAGATCTTCTGTATTTACAGTAATTTCTCCACGGATCAGATCTGTGAAAGTAATATTCTTATTGGGATTTTTAAAACGAACGACCTCTTTATTTGCCCCCTCTGTTTCTTCTGAGATATATGCTTTCCCTTCCTCAATTAATTTGTTGAGGTATGTTTTGTAATTTTCTGTTCGCTCTGATTGTTTTAGTATTTCCCCTTCCCACTCAATACCAAGCCACGTAAGGTTGTCCAAAATATCTCTTTCGTATTCTGGTTTTGAACGTTCTCGGTCGGTGTCTTCCATACGAACAATAAGTTTGCCATCATTTTTCTTCGCAAATAAAAAATTAAAGACCGCTGTACGAGCGTTTCCCACATGAAGTTTGCCTGTAGGTGATGGCGGGTATCTAACTATAATTTTGTTATTTTTTGACATTGTGTTCTAGTGCAATTTCTATAATTTCAGAAGCTATTTTATCTTCTGCGCCTGCTTTGAAGAATGATTGCGCACTCGCTTTCATTGCTTGCTTTATTTCAGTATCTCGAACTATTCTATCTATTTCTGCGAGTAAAATATTTTTGGTGAGGTTCTGTTCTTCTATTACGGTTGCAGCTCCACTACGAGCGTATTCGTAAGCATTTTTTCTTTGATGATCACCATTAGAATCAGTGATAGGGATGATAATACTTGGTTTTTGCCATGATGCAATCTCAAATATGGTTGATCCTGCTCTAGAAACTATAATGTCGGATGCTCCTGCTGCCATTCGGAGACTAAGAGTTTGTAAGTATGGGAATGGTTTATACCGGTCTTTATATTCACTGGCGTAAAGCGCCGCTTCAGCTGTTTCTGTTATTTGAGCAAAATTCGATGCGCCTGTTTGGTGAATAACTTGATATGTGCGAAGGAGCTCAGGCAATATTTCCATAATAATGTCATTTATTAATACAGCACCTTGTGATCCTCCAAGAATAAGAACAGTTGGAAGGTGTGGTTCAAGACCAAAGTGTTGGTGTGCCCCTTCTGTGAGTGTCATTTTTATATCATCTCTCACTGGCTGTCCGGTAACGGCAACATTCTCTGTATTGAAATATGTAGTAGTAAAAGGATAAGAAACAGCTACACGTGCTGCAAATTTTCCTGCCCACCTGTTCACTTTCCCCGGGATTGTGTCCGATTCATGAATAACAACAGGAATACGAAGTATACGTGCAGCAAAGAGGGCTGGAAAACTAGCATACCCCCCCTTCCCAAATACAACGTCAGGAAATATGGAGAACACACGCCACACAGAGGTGATTATTCCCCATCCTGTTTTAAAAAGATCGAAGAAGTTTTGTATAGAAAAATATCGACGGACTTTCCCAGCGCTGTTGTGCACATATGTTATACCAATCTCATCCAAGACTTTCTGATCGTATGGATCAGTAGACATGTAAAAAAGTTTTAAATCTGGAATATTATGTTCTACTGTTACTTTTTTCAGTGATTCTGCTATTGCCATTACGGGATAGAAGTGCCCACCAGATCCTCCGCCAGTAAGTAAAATTTTCATAGTTAAGTTCTTCGTCTAGAAATTGATAGTATTATCCCGGCTTCAACAAGAGCGACAAAAAGTGCAGTACCACCATGACTTACAAAAGGTAAGGATATGCCAGAGAGCGGTATGACACCGAGCATGCCACCGATATTGATAAATGCCTGGGTTAGTATCAGTATAACAAGCCCGACGACGACCAGTCTACCAAATTGATCTTTTGCAAAAGTAGCTATTTTAAAGCCTCTTACAGCAAAAAACACAAAGAGGCTAATTAAAATGAAAGCACCAATGAAACCAAACTCTTCGCTTAACACAGCAAATATCGAGTCTCCTATTGGTTCAGGAAGGAAGTTAAATTTCTGGATACTCTGCCCAAATCCGCGACCAAAGACACTCCCAGAGCCTATAGCGATAAGAGATTGTTGGATCTGGTAGCTTGCTCCTTGTGCATCACGTGAGGGATCAAAGAAAGTTAAAATACGATTCATGATATATGGTCGCGCAAATGCGAGTACCGTGATCATTATAAGTCCCGTAAGTCCCATAGCGATCATATGCCTCCACTTCCCTCCTGCAACAATAAACATAGATACTCCGGCTGAGGCGATAACAAGGAAAGTTGCCGTGTCAGGTTGTGCAAGCAAAATAATACCAACAACACCTAGCATAGAGAGAAGAGGAACCAAACCCCCACTTATGGTCGATACATTATTTTTAGAATGAGAAAGAAATGCTGCAAGATATAAAACAAATCCAATTTTTAAGAACTCTGAAGGTTGAAATGTTATGAATCTCAGGTCAATCCATCTTTGTGCTCCACCGTGTTCAAGGCCAAGACCGGGTATAAAAACTAACAGTGTAAGTATTATGGATCCAACAAAGAATATAAGCGAAATTTTTCTAAATTCTTGAGAGTTTATTTTTGATATGGCAAGCATCGCAAGTGTACCCAAGAACAGACCAAAAAAAGTTTGTTTAAACGTCACACTTGAATACGTGCTTGTCTCTCGAGCGAGAAGTCCGAGTGACGCAGATGAAAAAATAAAAAAACCAGCGATAGCAAGGATGATCACTGATACAAGAAAAGGCTTGTCGACTTTCGCGTGCCGCATGGATCATATTGTAACAGAGAAATTTCTAAACTTTGTGGAATTATCCTACAAGGGCAAGAATAAGACCAAGGAGTGCGCAGATAACACCAATAATCCAGAATCGCATAACAACCTTTTCTGTGGGCCATCCTTTTGCTTGGAAATGGTGGTGAATTGGTGCAACAAGGAAGACTTTTTTACCACGATATTTTTTAGAAAGTACTTGTATGAGCGAGGATCCTGACGCAATGATGAGTGGAAGCGCTATAACAGGTAGTACAATGAGTCCGTATCCCCCACCAAGTGAATCAGTCATAAATGCAACAATAGTGAGTGCGATAGTGAGCCCCATAACACCTGTCTCAGAAAGATAGAAACGAGCGGGTGGAATGTTGAACCAGAGAAATGCAAGGATACCTCCGACAACTGCGGCACAAAAAGCTGCCAA